>NZ_JAPVZF010000001.1:300000-600000 GCF_041432195.1 Streptococcus sp. 27098_8_23
CTGGCGTGTCCTGATGAATTTCAGGCTGAAGCACATGTCGTTACAGAAGTTTATCAAACAAATCCCAATCTGTCTGTTATCTTTCCTTTTGTCAATGATGCTGAGCAGTTAAAACAAGCTATTAGAGTATTGCGTGAGCATGGTTTTACTGGAAAAGTCGGCACAATGATTGAGTTACCGTCAGCTTATTTTGACTTGGACAGAATAATAGAAACGGGTATTTCAAAGATTATAGTTGGAATGAATGATTTGACTTCTTTTGTTTTTGCGACTGTGAGAAATAGTCAATGGCATGATATGGAAAGTCCAATAATGTTAGATATGCTGAGAGATATGCAGGATAAAGCAAGGATGAAAAAGATTGACTTTGCTGTAGCAGGCTATCTGAATGCTTCTTTCATACAAAAAATGAATCAGATGGGTATCAAGTGTATTATCCACTACAGTTCTATTCCAGAGATTTTTGATTTAGAGATTGATCATCCAGACCACCTCAAACGTGTAAAAGAAGTAAGTAAAAAAATACAAAGGAGCAACCCATGACACCTCAAGAAATGTGGAATGCGTATAAGCAAATTAACCCCTCGATTGGAGATGAGATAGATGTCTGGGCTTTTGGAGTGGAAGCCGATCTCTTGGCTGATTTGGTTTTAAAAGGCGAAAAGACAGCAACCGCCTCAGCCTACGACCTCTACGCACTAGAAGACGAACCACTTCCACAAGAAGGGACCTTCGATGTCATTTTAGACAGTCAAAATCAGGCTGTCTGTATTGTCGAAATTACAAAGGTCTCCGTTCAGCCTTTTCATCAAGTTTCTGCTGACCATGCCTACAAGGAAGGTGAGGGAGACAAATCTTTAGCCTATTGGCGCCAGGTTCATGAAGACTGTTTCACGGAGTGGCTGGAGGAAGCGGGCTTGACTTTTACACCTGACAGCAAGGTTGTTTTAGAAGAATTTTGCAAGGTCTACCCTCTGTAGACAGATAGAAGGAAGAAAGTTTTGGAAATCGCCGTCCAATCCTTTTTTCTTAAGCAAAACATGATATAATAAGTTTGTTTGAAGAAGAGTAAAACTCTTAAACTTAGAATAGGAGAAAACTATGCAAGCAGTTGAACATTTTATTACCCAATTTGTTCCTGAACATTATGATTTATTTTTAGACTTGAGTCGTGAGACCAAGACCTTTTCTGGGAAGGTGACCATTACTGGTCAAGCACAAAGTGACCGTATTTCCCTTCACCAAAAAGACTTGGAAATCACTTCTGTAGAAGTTGCGGGTCAAGCTCGTCCATTTACAGTTGACCATGACAATGAAGCCCTTCATATCGAATTGGCTGAGGCTGGTCAAGTTGAATTGGTCGTCGCTTTTTCAGGAAAAATCACAGACAACATGACAGGGATTTACCCTTCTTACTACACAGTGGATGGTATCAAGAAGGAAGTCTTGTCTACTCAGTTTGAAAGCCATTTTGCGCGTGAAGCCTTCCCATGTGTGGATGAGCCTGAAGCCAAAGCAACTTTTGACCTTTCTCTTCGTTTTGATCAAGCAGAAGGTGAAGTGGCCTTGTCGAACATGCCAGAAATCGATGTGGAAAACCGTAAGGAAACAGGCGTCTGGAAGTTTGAGACAACACCTCGCATGTCTTCTTACTTGTTAGCATTTGTAGCAGGTGATTTGCAAGGGGTGACCGCTAAAACTAAAAACGGTACCCTCGTAGGTGTCTACTCAACCAAAGCCCACCCACTATCTAACCTTGATTTCTCATTGGACATCGCCGTTCGCTCGATCGAGTTTTACGAAGATTACTATGGAGTTAAGTATCCAATCCCTCAATCTCTCCACATTGCCCTTCCTGACTTCTCAGCTGGTGCTATGGAAAACTGGGGTCTTGTGACCTACCGTGAAGTTTACTTAGTTGTGGATGAGAACTCAACCTTTGCTAGCCGTCAACAAGTTGCCCTAGTTGTAGCACATGAGTTGGCTCACCAATGGTTTGGTAACCTCGTGACTATGAAATGGTGGGATGACCTTTGGCTTAATGAAAGCTTCGCTAACATGATGGAATACGTCTGTGTGGATGCCATCGAGCCAAGCTGGAATATCTTTGAAGACTTCCAAACAGGTGGTGTTCCAGCTGCGCTTAAACGCGATGCGACGGATGGTGTTCAGTCTGTCCATGTCGAAGTCAAACACCCAGATGAAATCAATACGCTCTTTGATGGAGCTATCGTCTATGCCAAAGGAAGCCGTCTCATGCACATGCTTCGCCGTTGGCTCGGTGATGCGGATTTCGCTAAAGGCTTGCATGCATACTTTGAAAAGCACCAATATGGAAATACCATTGGTCGTGACCTATGGAATGCCCTTGGTCAAGCATCAGGACGTGATGTCGCAGCCTTCATGGATTCTTGGTTGGAACAGCCTGGCTATCCAGTTCTCACTGTCAAAGTTGAAAATGATGTCTTGAAGATTTCGCAAAAACAATTCTTCATCGGTGAGCACGAAGACAAGAACCGTCTCTGGGTGGTGCCACTCAACAGCAACTGGAAAGGCTTGCCAGATACACTCGAAACTGAAAGCATCGAAATCCCTGGCTATGCCGCTCTTCTTGCTGAAAATGAAGGAGCTCTTCGCCTTAACACAGAAAATACAGCCCACTATATTACAGACTACCAAGGAGACTTGTTAGATGCCATTCTTGCTGACCTAGTTGAGCTTGATAACACAAGCAAACTACAAATCGTCCAAGAACGTCGTCTGCTTGCTGAAGCGGGTCGCATTTCTTATGCAGACTTGCTCCCAGTCCTTGATAAACTTGCTAAGGAAGAGTCTTACCTTGTGGTTTCAGCTGTTTCTCAAGTGATTGCTGCCCTTGAACGCTTTATCGATGAAGGAACAGAAACTGAGAAAGCCTTTAACAGTCTGGTTGCTAAATTGGCTCGTCATAACTATGACCGTCTTGGTTTTGAAGCCAAAGATGGAGAATCAGAAGAGGATGAATTGGTTCGTCAGTTGGCCGTTTCTATGATGATTCGCTCAAATGATGCAGAAGCTAGTCAAGTCGCTAGCCAAATCTTTGCAGCTCATAAGGAAAATCTTGCAGGCCTTCCAGCAGCCATCCGTGCACAAGTTCTCATCAATGAGATGAAACACCATGAGACCAAGGAATTGGTCGCAACTTATTTGGACCTCTACACTCATGCCACAGATGCTGTCTTCAAACGCCAGTTGGCAGCTGCTCTAGCATACAGTACAGATGCCGACAATATCCAAACCTTGATTAGTTCATGGAAGGACAAGTTTGTGGTGAAACCACAAGATTTGTCTGCTTGGTATTACCAGTTCCTAGATCATCAAACAACTCAAGAAACTGTTTGGGTATGGGCGCGTGAAAACTGGGATTGGATCAAGGCAGCTCTTGGTGGGGATATGAGCTTTGATAGCTTTGTTATCCTACCTGCCCATGTATTTAAGACTGAGCAACGCTTGGCAGAGTACAAGGAATTCTTTGAGCCACAACTCTCTGACCTAGCTCTTAGCCGTAATATCCGCATGGGGATCAAGGATATCGCAGCGCGTGTTGACTTGATTAAGCGTGAGAAAGCAGCAGTCGAAGCTGTTGTAGCCCAATATGCTAAAGCTTAATTCGTTCAAAATGTAAACAAAAACTCAACTTTCTATCTGAAAACGAGAGAGAGTTGAGTTTTTTTTAAGGCAATTTTGGTATAATAATCATAACAAGGAGGAGTTTCTGATGATAAAAATCTTATTAGTAGAAGATGACCTGGGTCTGTCAAACTCAGTATTTGACTTTTTAGATGATTTTGCAGATGTCATGCAGGTTTTTGATGGAGAAGAAGGGCTCTACGAAGCTGAAAGCGGCGTCTATGACTTGATTTTGCTTGATCTGATGTTGCCTGAAAAAAATGGCTTCCAAGTTCTGAAAGAATTGCGTGAAAAAGGAATTACAACCCCTGTCCTTATCATGACTGCCAAAGAGAGTTTGGATGACAAGGGACATGGATTTGAGTTGGGAGCGGATGACTACCTCACCAAACCTTTCTACCTAGAAGAACTCAAAATGCGGATTCAAGCCCTTCTCAAACGTTCAGGCAAGTTTAACGAAAATACCTTGACCTATGGGGATGTTGTCGTCAACCTTTCAACGAATGAAGTGAAGGTGGAAGATACTCCTGTGGAACTACTCGGAAAAGAGTTTGAGTTATTGGTTTACTTCCTTCAAAATCAAAATGTTATTCTTCCCAAGACACAAATTTTTGACCGTCTATGGGGATTTGATAGCGATACGACGATTTCCGTTGTAGAAGTCTATGTCTCAAAAGTTCGTAAGAAACTGAAGGGAACAGCCTTTGCTGAAAATCTTCAAACCTTGCGTAGTGTCGGGTATATTTTAAAAGATGTTCAATAAACTAAAAAAAACATGGTATGCGGATGATTTCAGCTATTTCATTCGAAATTTCGGAGTGTTCACCTTGATTTTCTCTGCTATGACCTTGATTATCCTTCAGGTCATGCACTCCAGTCTCTACACTTCTGTAGATGAAAAACTACAAGCTCTTAGTAGTAGTCCCCAAGCGGTTATCCAGTTAGCCCTGAATCGGGCAACTGAGGAAGTCAAGGATATTCAACCCGCAACTGCGGATGCCAGCAAGGCTGAAATCAAGCCCAATGTTAGCTCCAATACAGAAGTTTTGCTTTTTGACAAGGATTTTAACCAACTCTTACTGGGTAATCGCTTTTTAGGCTTGGATAAGATCAAGCTGGACAAAAAAGAGTTAAATCACATTCGCCAAATCCAAGTCGTCAATAGCTATGGTCAGGAAGAAACTTACCGGATGATCTTGATGGAAACCAACTCTTCCTCCGTATCAAGCAATGTCAAATATGCGGCGGTTTTAATCAATACTAGCCAGCTTGAGCAAATCAGCCAAAACCACGAGCATTTAATTGTTGTAGTCATGGCTAGTTTCTGGCTCCTGTCTTTAATTGCCAGTGTTTATCTGGCACGCGTCAGTGTCAAACCCCTATTGGAAAGCATGCAAAAGCAGAAATCCTTTGTTGAAAATGCGAGCCACGAACTGAGAACGCCTTTGGCCGTTTTACAAAATCGTTTAGAAAATCTCTTTCGAAAACCAGAGGCAACGATTATGGAATCCAGCGAAAGTATCGCTTCGAGTCTTGAAGAAGTTCGCAATATGCGTTTCCTCACGACCAATCTTCTCAACCTTGCACGTCGAGATGATGGAATCAAACCAGAAATAGCAGAAGTTTCTCCACAATTCTTTAAGACTACCTTTGCTAACTATGAGTTGATTGCTTCTGAAAATGATCGTATTTTTGAGTATGAAAATCGGATTTATCGTCCTTTCATGACCGATCAGTTGCTCCTAAAACAGCTCATGACCATCTTATTTGACAATGCCATCAAGTATACCGAAGAAGATGGGAAAATTGAGTTTGTAGTCTATGCTACAGATCGCCACCTCTATCTAACAGTAACGGATAACGGAATTGGGATCTCAGCTACTGACAAGAAGAAAATCTTTGATCGATTTTATCGTGTAGACAAGGCGAGAACCCGTCAAAAAGGTGGCTTTGGTCTTGGACTATCTTTGGCCAAGCAGATCGTAGATGCCTTACGAGGAACGATTAGCGTAAAAGATAACAAACCTAGAGGAACGATTTTTGAAGTTAAGATTGCCATCCAATCTCCTTCAAAACGTAAGAATAAATAAAAAAGACAGTTATATAACTGTCTTTTTTGATAACTAGAAAAGAGGTTGGTAGTAGTACCAACCTTTATTTTGAAAATTTTCGTTTCATCATCTTTCGTTGAAGTTGTAAAAGGGCGAAACTAAGACCCATTGCAGCGACAAAGGATAAAGCTGTATTAAATTTTAAGGCTAAAAAGATAAAACTAAAAAGTGCCATAAAAATACAGAAACAAGCGATATTTACAAAAAATAAAATCTCTTTTAGGTTAGGGCCGACTGGGGCTTCAGGTGTGTAATCTTGGTAAAGCGGAGTTTGTTTCGATTCGGGAGCTTGTTCAAACTCATAAGCTTCTAGTTTTCTTGCGGACATGATTCTCTCCTTAACAGTACATAACTATTTTATCATTTTTTATGCAGAGAATTATTACAGGATTGTTACAAAACTACTAAAGTCTCTTATCAACTTCTAAGTCGCTCTCTTGACACCTACAAGGGAAAATGGTAGCATGGATGTTACACTTAAAACAGATGACCTAACCTTTTCTATTATAAATATACTGAGAAAGGAAAGGATAACTTATATAAATTGATAGCAAGCTGAGGCTTCTCCTAAGATGATTTGTTGAGTTGCTACCTGGATACTTTTGAAGAGTATTGGTAGGAGTTGTTTTGAATGGATGGAAGGACAGAGATTCTGTCTATTGGACTGGGTGGCCTTCTTGCTACCTCTGGGGAAAGTTAAAGGAGATATGCATGTATCTTGCTATCAAAGAAATAGTACGAAATAAACTTCGATATAGTTTGATTCTAACTACCATTTTTCTTATCGCTTTCATGGTCTTTTTCATGACTAGTTTGGCTCTTGGTCTTGTGCGGAACAACCGAGCCGCTATTGATAACTGGCAAGCGACGGGTGTCGTTTTATCCGACTACGCAAATGATAATTTGACAGCATCTTTTATTCCTGAAAAGGACTACAAGGATAAGAGTTCTGAAGAGGCTGCTCCACTGGGCTATATGTTTGCTGTAACCAATCTAGTCGATGGTAGTGAAAAGGTCAATGTTTCCATCTTTGCTCAAGAGTGGGATTCTTTTATCTCTCCGAGTTTGACGGAGGGTCGTTATCCTGAGGGAGATGATGAGGTTGTCGTGGATCAGTCCTTTGAGAACTATGGGATGAAGCTAGGCGATGCCATTCAGCTCAATGGAAGCGATTCAAGTTACAAGATTGTAGGCCTGACTCAAGGAAATAAATTTTTCACCGAGCCTGTTGTCTTTACGAGTCTGACAAATTATTGGACCTTACAAGGAACCTTGAAAGCCAATCGTTCTATCTCTGCCTTAGTATTGAAAAATGATATAGAAGTGGTCGGGGATGGTCTGAAACAGATTTCCATTCCAAAAATGATTTCGAAAATTCCTGGTTACACACCTCAGGTTAATGTATTTTCAGGGATGATTCTTGCTATGATTGTTATCACAGGCTTGATTGTGGGGATTTTTGTTTATATCATTACCATCCAAAAACTAGGACTATATGGAATAATGCGAGCTCAAGGGATACAGATCAAAACCATTGTATGGTCTCTATTCTGTCAAATCTTCCTCCTAGCTGGTATGGGGATTGCTTTAGCCTTGCTGGCAATCGGAGGAGTGATTTTAGTCTTACCAGCTACCTTCTTTTTCTATCCAAGTTGGATAGCTTACTCTGTCCTAAGCTTGGTAATTTCCTTGATGGCCCTTCTAGGTGGTGTCATTTCACTTCCACGCTTGCTAAAGGTGGACCCGATTACTGCGATTGCAGAGTGATAAGGAGAATAGTATGACAGCATTGATTGAAATGACTCAAGTGACAAAAACCTACGGGGAAGGAAAGATGAAAGTCGTTGCCCTGCATGAGACGAATTTTCAGCTAAATGCGGGAGAGTTCGTAGCTATTGTTGGGCCTTCTGGCTCTGGCAAGACAACCTTTCTAACAACTCTAGGACAACTTCAGGAAGCATCGAGTGGAAAGATTCTAGTAAAGGGGAAGGAAACAGGCAGTTTGACGGAGAAGGAGAAAACAGACCTCCGTTTTAGAGAGTTTGGTTTCATTCTTCAGGCTTCAAACCTAATTCCTTTTCTAACAGTCAAGGAACAGCTGGACTTGATAGACAGACTGGATAAGGGAAAAAATAGTAAAAGTAACCGAAAAGAGCTCTTTGAGTTGTTGGATTTGGAAAAGGTCCAAGATCATTATCCCAAGGCCCTATCGGGTGGCGAACGTCAACGTGCGGCGATAGCTAGAGCGCTCTATAACAATCCAAGCATTGTGCTTGCAGATGAGCCGACAGCAAGTCTAGACACCAAGCGTGCTTACCAAGTAACGGAGATGTTGGCTGCCATTGCTCATGAACAAGGTAGAGGAGTTGTCATGATTACACATGATACACGCCTTCTTGATAAGGTTGACCGTATTTATGTCATGAACGATGGCCACCTAGTAGAAAAAACACATGCATAATAAAGAGAGTGGATGGTACTTGTTACTGTTCACTTTTTTGTTTGGAAAAGCTAGAAACAAGTTTAACTTTTTGTGAAACTCTCAGTACCCATAGCTGATTTTTGAGAAATGTGGTATAATTTTTCTTATGGAAAAGATTATCATTACAGCAACTGCTGAAAGTATTGAACAAGTTGAACAGTTACTAGAAGCTGGCGTAGACCGTATCTACGTCGGTGAGAAAGATTTTGGTCTTCGTCTACCAACAACCTTTAGCTATGAAGAGTTACGCACCATCGCTAAGCTCGTTCATGAAGCAGGCAAGGAATTGATCGTTGCAGTCAACGCCCTCATGCACCAAGATATGATGGACCGTATCAAGCCCTTCCTAGACTTCTTGGAAGAAATCAAGACAGACTATATCACTGTTGGAGATGCAGGTGTTTTTTACGTAGTCAATCGCGATGGCTATTCCTTCAAGACCATTTATGATGCTTCAACCATGGTGACAAGCAGTCGTCAGATTAACTTCTGGGGTCAAAAGGCTGGCGCATCTGAGGCGGTTTTGGCGCGTGAAATTCCATCTGCCGAACTCTTTAAGATGCCAGAGATTTTGGAAATTCCTGCTGAAGTATTGGTTTATGGTGCCAGTGTCATTCACCATTCTAAGCGTCCGCTTTTACAAAACTATTATAACTTTACGCATATCGATGATGAAAAGACGCGTAAGCGTGACCTCTTCTTGGCTGAACCAAGTGATCCAGAGAGCCATTACTCTATCTTTGAAGATAATCATGGTACCCATATCTTTGCAAATAACGACCTTGATTTGATGACCAAATTGACAGAATTAGTGGAGCATGGTTTTACTCACTGGAAGCTAGAGGGGCTCTACACACCAGGTCAAAACTTTGTTGAGATTGCTAGACTCTTTATCCAAGCTCGCAGTTTGATCCAAGAGGGCAAATTCAGCCATGATCAAGCCTTCTTGCTAGACGAAGAGGTCCGCAAGCTCCATCCCAAAAATCGTTTCCTTGATACAGGATTTTATGACTACGATCCTGATATGGTTAAATAGGACATAAAAACCCGAAATAAAAATGTTCGGGTTTTTCCAGTGTATCCATGAAATAAAAACGGATACATGTTATAATAAAAATAGCTCTTTAATGGAGGTGTTTGAGTGGAAAATCTGAAGAAAATGGCAGGTATCAAGGCTGCTGAGTTTGTCAAGGATGGCATGGTAGTCGGACTTGGAACAGGTTCTACTGCCTACTATTTCGTAGAAGAAATTGGTCGTCGGATTAAGGAAGAAGGTTTGCAGATTACTGCTGTAACGACTTCCAGTGTGACTAGTAAACAGGCAGAGGGACTCAATATTCCGCTCAAGTCGATTGATCAAGTAGACTTTGTCGATGTGACGGTTGACGGGGCGGATGAAGTAGATAGCCAGTTTAACGGAATCAAAGGTGGTGGTGGTGCCCTTCTCATGGAGAAGGTTGTCGCAACGCCCTCAAAAGAATACATTTGGGTGGTAGATGAAAGCAAACTGGTAGATCAACTAGGTGCTTTTAAATTGCCAGTAGAAGTGGTTCAGTATGGCGCAGAACAGGTCTTTCGTCGCTTTGAGCGAGCTGGCTATAAACCAAGTTTCCGTGAAAAAGACGGTCAACGTTTTGTGACCGATATGCAGAACTTTATCATTGACCTAGCCTTGGATGTCATTGAAGATCCAATTGCCTTCGGGCAAGAATTGGACCATATCGTTGGTGTCGTAGAGCACGGTTTATTCAACCAAATGGTGGATAAGGTCATCGTTGCTGGACGAGACGGGGTTCAGATTTTAACTTCAACTAAAGCAAACTAATCAAAATAATAAGGAGACAGACTATGTCAAAATTTAATCGGATTCACTTGGTGGTACTGGATTCTGTGGGAATCGGTGCTGCACCAGATGCCAATAACTTTGTCAATGCAGGGGTTCCAGACGGTGCTTCTGACACACTGGGACACATTTCAAAAACAGTTGGTTTGAATGTGCCAAACATGGCTAAAATCGGTCTGGGAAATATTCCTCGCGAAACGCCGCTGAAGACTGTACCTTCTGAAAGCAATCCAACAGGTTATGTAACGAAATTGGAAGAAGTATCCCTTGGTAAGGATACCATGACTGGACACTGGGAAATCATGGGACTCAACATTACCGAGCCTTTCGATACTTTTTGGAACGGATTCCCCGAAGAAATCTTGACAAAGATCGAAGAATTTTCAGGACGCAAGGTCATTCGTGAAGCCAATAAACCGTACTCAGGAACAGCTGTTATCGATGACTTTGGACCACGTCAAATGGAAACTGGGGAGTTGATTATCTATACTTCAGCTGACCCAGTTTTGCAAATTGCTGCCCACGAAGACATCATTCCTTTAGATGAATTGTACCGTATTTGTGAATACGCGCGTTCGATTACCCTTGAGCGTCCTGCCCTTCTAGGTCGTATCATTGCCCGTCCATATGTAGGTGAACCAGGTAACTTCACTCGTACAGCTAACCGTCGTGATTTGGCCGTATCTCCATTTGCTCCAACTGTTCTCGATAAACTCAATGAAGCAGGTATCGATACTTATGCTGTGGGTAAAATCAACGATATCTTTAACGGTGCAGGAATCAATCATGACATGGGACACAACAAGTCAAATAGCCATGGAATTGATACACTATTGAAGACCATGGGACTTCCTGAATTTGAAAAAGGGTTCTCCTTCACAAACTTGGTAGACTTTGATGCTCTTTATGGTCACCGCCGCAATGCTCATGGTTACCGTGATTGCTTGCATGAGTTTGATGAACGCTTGCCTGAAATTACCGCAGCCATGAGAGAGAATGACCTTCTCTTGATTACTGCGGACCATGGAAATGACCCAACCTATGCAGGAACAGACCACACTCGCGAATATATTCCACTTTTGGCTTACAGTCCTTCCTTTAAAGGAAATGGTGTCATTCCGGTTGGACATTTTGCAGATATCTCAGCGACAGTTGCGGATAATTTTGGTGTTGAAACTGCCATGATTGGGGAAAGTTTCTTAGATAAATTGGTATAAGATGATGCGCTATGCTTTACTTGTTAGGGGCATTAATGTCGGTGGGAAAAATAAGGTTGTCATGGCGGAGCTTCGTCAAGAATTGACAGAGTTGGGACTGGAAAAGGTTGAGACCTACATCAACAGTGGCAATATTTTCTTTACTTCGACAGACCCCAAAGAACGATTGGTTGAAAAGTTGGAGGCATTCTTTGAAATCCATTATCCATTTATTCAGAGCTTTTCCTTGCTGAGTAAGGAAGACTATGAAGCAGAGCTGGAGAATCTGCCAGATTGGTGGACCAAAGACCTGGCTCGAAAAGATGTGCTCTTCTACACGGAGAGCTTGGATGTGGATCAAGTGATCGAGAAAGTGAATAGTTTGGAACTGGAAGATGAAGTAGTTCATTTTGGAAAACTTGGTATTTTCTGGGGAAAATACTCCGAAGAATCGTACTACGAAACGGCCTATCACAAATACTTACTCAAGATGCCTTTCTACCGCCAAATCACCATTCGTAATGCTAAAACTTTTGAAAAAATCGGTCAAATGATAAAAAAATAATAAAGGAGACACAATGACATTTTTAGATAAAATCAATGAAACAGCTGCTTTTCTGAAAGATAAAGGAATCCAAGCGCCTGAGTTTGGTTTAATCCTTGGATCAGGTCTGGGAGAACTTGCAGAAGAAATTGAAAATCCAGTTGTAGTAGACTATGCAGACATTCCAAACTGGGGTCGTTCGACAGTAGTCGGTCACGCTGGTAAATTGGTATATGGAAATCTTGCAGGTCGCAAGGTCTTGGCACTTCAAGGTCGTTTCCATTTCTACGAAGGAAATTCTCTTGAAGTCGTGACTTTCCCAGTACGTGTGATGAAAGTTCTCGGATGCGAAGGTGTCATTGTAACCAATGCAGCTGGTGGTATTGGGTATGGTCCTGGTACCTTGATGGCTATCTCAGACCATATCAACATGACGGGTCAAAATCCATTGATGGGTGAAAATTTGGATGACTTTGGTCCACGTTTCCCTGATATGTCTAAGGCCTACACACCAGAATACCGCGCTACTGCCCATGAAGTGGCTAAAAAACTTGGTATCAAGCTTGATGAAGGTGTCTATATTGGTGTGACTGGTCCGACTTATGAAACACCAGCAGAGATTCGTGCCTATAAGACACTGGGAGCAGATGCCGTTGGTATGTCTACGGTTCCTGAAGTAATCGTGGCAGCCCACTCTGGCTTGAAAGTTTTAGGAATTTCATGTATTACGAACCATGCAGCAGGCTTCCAAGAAGAACTCAACCACGAAGAAGTTGTAGAAGTGACTGAACGTGTTAAAGGCGACTTCAAAGGATTGCTGAAAGCGATTCTTGCTGAATTGTAATCATGTTAATAGAATTGAGGAGTATTTTTCGAAAAATCCCTTATAATTTTAGATTATTCATAGCAGTAATTCTGCAAGGAATAGTTTCGGGTTTATCTGGTATATTTCTCCATTATCTTTTAGAGATGATGGAGGGGCTAGCTTTTGGTCAGTCAGAGCATCATAGTAGATTTTTGACAGATGGAGTTTCCTCCTCACGGATAGGACTAAGTTTAATAATCGTGGGTCTTAGCTCGTCCTTAGTCTGGTACTTCTTGCAAAAAGGGTCGAAGATTTATTCCATCAAAGCTCAGATGAAGGATGAGACTTCAGAATACAAGCTTCATTTTTTAAGACAGCTATTTCATTCAATTTGGCAGATTATTGCAGTTGGAGGGGGAGCGCCTATTGGAAAAGAAGCTGCGCCACGAGAGATTGGAACTCTATTTGCAGGGCAAATTGGAAAAATATGTACACTGTCTATGAAGGATCGCATCTTTCTCCTTGCTTGTGGTGCTGGTGCTGGTTTAGCGGCTGTTTATCAGGTTCCATTAACAAGTATTTTCTTCGTTTTTGAGACTCTAGGAATTACTTTATCTATCAAGCGATTTGTCTTAGTCGGTTTGACTACCTATGTGTCAACCTATACAGCAGGATTGGTTATTTCAGATCATGCTATCTAACAGATTCCAACTATTGCATGGTCATTAAAGGAAGTGTGGATTGTCCCTTTATTACTTCTTTTCTTAACCCCCCTAGCTTGGCTTTTTGGTCGTTCAAGTAAAGAAGTGTCTTCAAACAGGATAAAAGATAAACGAATACTTCTAACATTGCCCTCAGCTTTTCTTTTTCTTGTTGGTCTGGCAAGTTACTTTCCGCACCTACTTGGCAATGGACGCATGATGGCTCAGGAAATTTTAAATGGTAGCAGTAGTCAAACAGTGCTTCTCATGTTTTTCCTAAAAGCAGTGGTCGTTCTTATTATCCTTTGGGCAGGGGCCTATGGTGGTACTCTTACGCCATCTTTTGCCTTGGGGATGGCTGGAGCTGCTCTCTTGGGCATGATTCTAGGTTTGGACAGTCAGCCAACCGTTTTACTTTTGGGATCTGTTTGCTTTTTATCTGTGACCTTGAGGGCGCCCATTTCTGCAACCGGATTAGTTATAGGTTTCACTGGGATAGGTATAGATTCTCTTCCGTATCTCTTAGTAACTGCTTTCCTGGCTTATGGTTTTGCAAAAGTGTTAGATCGCTTTCCTTGGGCTAGCATACTGTGTCAGAAGTCAAAGAATAAAGTAATTAGGTAGGAAATGCCCGTTTCTTCTAATCAAGGATTTATCTTAAAAGATTAAAAACTATTGTCAGTTTATCAATAACTGTTTTAAATAAAAATGTAGTAGGCTTATCGGAGTCATGATTGAATACGATTTTTCCTAGCTATGAAATATAAAAATAAAAAAAAGAAAGGTAGAGTAAGGTGTTCTGATTTGAACACGAGCGGAAAACTTGGAAAATAGATAATCTGACTGAGAAATCAGGATTTCTCGTCAGATTCCTAATTTTCAGTCGTTTTCTTCTCGCTCTTTGTATCATAAATTATGTCTATCCATATTGCTGCTCAGCAGGGTGAAATTGCTGATAAAATTCTTCTTCCGGGGGATCCTCTTCGTGCGAAATTTATTGCGGAGAACTTCCTTGAAGATGCTGTTTGTTTTAACGAGGTTCGTAACATGTTTGGCTACACTGGTACTTACAAGGGTCACCGTGTATCTGTCATGGGAACTGGGATGGGGATGCCATCGATTTCGATTTATGCGCGTGAGTTGATTGTGGACTACGGTGTGAAGAAATTGATTCGTGTGGGAACTGCTGGTTCTTTGAATGAAGATGTTCACGTCCGTGAATTGGTCTTGGCACAGGCTGCTGCAACCAACTCAAACATCATCCGCAATGACTGGCCACAGTACGATTTCCCACAAATCGCTAGCTTTGATTTGCTAGATAAGGCCTACCATATCGCGAAAGAACTTGGTATGACCACCCACGTTGGGAACGTTTTGTCGTCAGATGTCTTTTACTCAAACTATTTTGAAAAGAACATCGAGCTTGGTAAATGGGGAGTTAAGGCTGTGGAAATGGAAGCGGCAGCTCTTTACTATCTTGCTGCCCAACACCATGTTGATGCACTCGCTATTATGACTATTTCTGATAGCTTGGTCAATCCAGATGAAGACACCACTGCAGAAGAACGCCAAAATACCTTCACTGATATGATGAAGGTTGGTTTGGAAACCTTGATTGCAGAGTAAAATGTAAAAGAAAATCCTGATTTCAAGTGGAATCAGGATTTTTTCATGGATGCGATTTTTTCTGGGTCTGGTGTAACGCGGAGGGTCTTTTGTCCTGTGTAGGTTACAAAGCCAGGTTTTCCACCAGTTGGTTTGTTGAGTTTTTTAACTTCAATCATATCCACTTGCACGAGATTTGACAAGCGCCCTTTGGAGAAGTAGGCAGCTAGTTCGGCCGCTTCTGTCTTCACTTCGTCAGAAGGATCAAGATTTCCTGAGATGACGACATGGCTTCCAGGGATGTCCTTGGCATGGAACCAAAGTTCCTCCTTGCGAGCCATTTTAAAGGTTAGCTCTTCATTTTGTAAGTTGTTTCGACCAACATAAATGATGGTTTTGCCATCGCTTGCTAGATACTGTTCTGGTTTTTTGCGCTTGTGAATTTTCTCTCGCTGTCTTCTACGGATAAAGCCTGTTTGGATTAATTCTTCACGGATTTCAGCGATTTCTTCCAGTCCAGCTTGGTTGAGCACAGTCTCGACACTTTCCAGATAAAGAATAGTTGCCTTGGTTTCTTCGATCAACTCAGTCAAGTATTTGACAGCTTCTTTGAGTTTCTGGTAACGTTTAAAATAGCGTTGAGCATTCTGGCTGGGAGTCAAGGCCTTATCAAGCGCAATGGTGATAGGTTGATTGGTGTAGTAATTATCCAAGACAACCTGATCTTGGTCATTAGGTACTTGATGAAGAAAGGTTGTCAACAATTCTCCTTTTTGGCGAAATTCCTCAGCATTGTCTGTTGCTAGTAACTCTTTTTCTTGTTTTTTAAGCTTATGGCGATTTTTCTGAAGTTCATTTTCAACACGACGGATCAGTTCACTGGCTTGTTGCTTAACGCGGTCCCGTTCAGCCTTGTCCTTATAGTAGGTGTCCAGCAAGTCAGAAAGACTGGTAAAAGGCTCTCCTACACTATTTTCGAAGGGAATTGGACTGAAGGAGGTCTCTGTTAAGCATGGCTTGGTTTCTTGACTGAAAAAGTTTCGGAAAGTGGATAGTTTGTCACTGACCAATAAACTTTCCAGTTCATATGCCGTATCACGACCTAAACCTTGAAAGAGACTTTGAAGATTTTTTGCCTTCAGTTCTTGGGTTTGTAGGATTTCAAAGAGCTTTTCATCCTTGACGGTAAATGGATTGAGAGACTCGTTGCTTGGCGGAGCGATATAGGTCGAACCTGGAAGTAAGGTGCGGTAGCTATTTTGCGAAAAGCCGACGTGTTTGATGACTTCGAGGATTTTATGACTACTTTTATCTACGAGGAGAATATTGCTGTGTTTGCCCATAATCTCGATAATCAAGGTAGCCTGAATATGGTCCCCAATCTCATTTTTATTGGAAACGGTAATTTCCACAATACGGTCATTTTCGATTTGCTCGATCGACTCAATCAGGGCACCCTGCAAATACTTTCTTAAAACCATGATAAAAGTAGAAGGTTGGGCTGGATTTTCAAAAGTCGTTTGGGTCAGTTGAATGCGACCAAAAACGGGATGGGCAGAAAGGAGCAGTCGATGGCTTTGGCGATTGCTGCGGATTTGCAAGACCAACTCTTGTTCAAAAGGTTGATTGATTTTCTGGATGCGACCATTGACCAACTCTCTTCGCAATTCCTCAATCATGTGGTGTAAAAAAAATCCGTCAAATGACATCGTTCTCTCCTTGTGATTGTATTCCATAGTATTATATCAAAAAGGTAGAATAAAATCATGGAAATATGGTATAATAAAGCCAAATAAAGAGAATCGAGAAGTACATGTATATTGAAATGGTAGATGAAACTGGTCGAGTTTCACAAGAAATCTTGCACCAAACCCAAGAAATTTTGGAATTTGCAGCCCAAAAAATAGGAAAAGAAGACAAGGAGATGGCAGTTACTTTTGTGACCAACGAGCGTAGCCACGAACTCAATCTGGAGTACCGTGATACGGATCGTCCGACAGATGTTATCAGCCTTGAGTATAAGCCAGAGTTGGACATCTCCTTTGATGAGGAAGATTTGCTTGAAAATCCTGAATTAGCAGAGATGGTGTCTGAGTTTGATGCCTATATTGGGGAACTGTTCATCTCTATCGATAAAGCGCATGAGCAGGCTGAGGAATATGGCCACAGCTTTGAGCGTGAAATGGGCTTCTTGGCAGTACACGGCTTTTTACACATTAACGGCTACGATCACTACACTCCGGAAGAAGAAGCGGAGATGTTCGGTTTACAAGAAGAAATTTTGACAGCCTATGGACTCACAAGACAATAAACGAAAATGGAAAAATCGTGACCTGGTATCCAGTTTAGAATTTGCTCTTACAGGAATTCTGACTGCTTTCAAGGAAGAACGCAATATGCGAAAACATGCAGTGACGGCTCTAGTAGTCATCCTTGCAGGTTTTGTTTTTCAGGTGTCACGAATCGAATGGCTCTTTCTCCTAATGAGCATTTTCTTGGTAGTAGCCTTTGAGATTATTAATTCTGCTATCGAAAATGTGGTGGATCTAGCCAGTCACTATCACTTTTCTATGTTAGCGAAGAAAGCCAAGGATATGGCAGCTGGTGCCGTACTTGTGGTTTCCCTTCTTGCTGCAGTGATTGGTGCACTTATCTTTCTCCCACGAATTTGGGATTTATTATTTTAAACAATAAGAGGAAATTATGACATTTAAATCAGGCTTTGTAGCCATTTTAGGACGTCCCAATGTTGGGAAGTCAACGTTTTTGAATCACGTCATGGGACAAAAGATTGCTATCATGAGTGACAAGGCGCAAACAACGCGCAATAAAATCATGGGGATTTACACCACGGATAAGGAGCAAATCGTCTTTATCGACACGCCAGGAATTCATAAGCCTAAGACGGCTCTTGGAGATTTTATGGTGGAATCAGCCTACAGCACCCTTCGTGAAGTGGATACTGTTCTATTCATGGTGCCAGCTGATGAGCCACGTGGTAAGGGCGACGACATGATTATCGAGCGTCTGAAAGCTGCCAAGGTTCCTGTGATTCTGGTGGTGAATAAGATTGACAAGGTTCATCCTGATCAGCTTTTGGCTCAGATTGATGACTTCCGTAACCAGATGGACTTTAAGGAAATTGTTCCTATCTCAGCCCTTCAGGGTAATAATGTTTCTCATCTAATCGATATTCTGAGTGAAAATCTGGAGGAAGGTTTCCAGTATTTCCCAGCTGATCAAATCACAGATCATCCTGAGCGTTTCTTGGTTTCAGAAATGATCCGTGAGAAGGTTCTTCATTTAACGCGCGAAGAGATTCCTCACTCAGTTGCAGTGGTAGTTGACTCCATGAAGCGTGATGAAGAGACAGACAAGGTCCATATCCGAGCAACCATCATGGTGGAGCGTGATAGCCAAAAAGGCATTATCATCGGAAAAGGTGGGGCTATGCTCAAGAAAATAGGGACCATGGCCCGTCGTGATATCGAACTCATGCTAGGGGACAAGGTTTTCCTAGAAACTTGGGTCAAGGTCAAGAAAAACTGGCGTGATAAAAAGCTAGATTTGGCTGACTTTGGCTATAATGAAAAAGAATACTAAGTAGAGGTGGGCTCATGCCTGCTTCTTGTTTTTACAGAAGGAGGATTTATGCCTGAATTACCTGAGGTTGAAACCGTTCGTCGTGGCTTGGAAAAATTGATCTTGGGAAAGAAGATTTCGAGTATAGAAATTCGTTATCCCAAGATGATTAAGACGGATTTGGAAGAGTTTCGAAAGGAAGTGCCTGGTCAAGTAATTGAGTCCATGGGGCGTCGTGGTAAATATTTGCTTTTTTTCCTGACAGACAAGGTCTTGATTTCCCATTTGCGGATGGAGGGCAAGTATTTCTACTATCCGGATCAGGTTCCTGAACGCAAGCATGCCCATGTTTTCATTCATTTTGAGGATGGCGGCACTCTTGTATATGAGGATGTACGCAAGTTTGGTACCATGGAACTCTTGGCACCCGACCTTTTGGATGCCTACTTTATTTCTAAGAAACTAGGTCCTGAGCCAAGAGAGCAGGACTTTGATTTGCAGGTCTTTCAAGCTGCCCTAGCCAAGTCTAAAAAGCCTATCAAATCCCATCTCCTAGACCAGACCTTGGTAGCTGGCCTTGGCAATATCTATGTGGATGAGGTTCTCTGGCGAGCTCAGGTTCATCCAGCTAGACCTTCTCAGACTTTGACAGTAGAAGAGGCAACAGCCATTCATGACCAGACTATTGCTGTTTTGGGACAGGCAGTCGAAAAGGGCGGTTCCACCATTCGGACCTATACCAATGCCTTTGGGGAAGACGGAACCATGCAGGACTTCCATCAGGTCTATGATAAGACTGGACAAGCATGTCCGCGCTGTGGGACAGTGATTGAGAAATTCCAGCTCGGTGGACGAGGAACTCATTTTTGTCCTCAGTGTCAAAGGAGGGGCTGATGGGAAAAATCATCGGAATCACAGGAGGAATTGCCTCTGGTAAGTCAACTGTGACAAATTTTCTAAGACAAAAAGGCTTCCAAGTGGTCGATGCTGACGCAGTCGTCCACCAGCTACAAAAACCTGGTGGTCGTCTTTATCAGCTCTTGGTTCAACACTTTGGGCAGGAAATTATCTTAGAAAATGGAGAACTCAATCGCCCTCTCCTAGCTAGTCTCATCTTCTCAAATCCTGAGGAGCGGGAATGGTCTAAACAAACCCAAGGAGAGATTATTCGTGAGGAATTGGCTGCACTGAGAGACCAGTTAGCTCAGACAGAAACGGTTTTTTTCATGGATATTCCCCTGCTTTTTGAACAGGACTACAGTGCTTGGTTTGATGAAACGTGGCTGGTCTATGTGGACCGTGATGTTCAGGTGGAACGTTTCATGAAACGGGATCATCTTTCTAAGGAAGTAGCAGAGTCCCGTTTGGCCGCCCAATGGTCTTTAGAAGAAAAGAAAAAATTGGCGAGCCATATATTAGACAATAATGGCAGTCGTGATCAGCTTGTAGCTCAAGTAGTGAAGTTACTTGAAGGAGGCGATAGCTGTGCAAGAGATTAGTTGGAAAGAGAATCTTCGTGTCGCCTGGTTCGGTAGTTTTCTAACGGGCGCCAGCATTTCCTTGGTCGTTCCTTTCATGCCTATCTTTGTGGAGCAGTTGGGAATTGAAGGAGACCAAGTTGCTTTCTATGCTGGATTAGCCATCTCAGTTTCGGCTGTTTCAGCAGCTCTAGTTTCTCCCATCTGGGGTATTCTTGCTGACAAGTACGGTCGAAAACCCATGATGATTCGAGCAGGTCTTGCTATGACCATTACCATGGGAGGTTTGGCCTTCGTGCCAAATATCTATTGGCTACTCTTTCTGCGCTTGCTCAATGGTGTATTTACTGGTTTTGTCCCCAATGCGACAGCCTTGATCGCTAGTCAGGTACCGAAAGATAAGTCTGGAGCGGCTCTGGGGACTCTATCTACAGGTGTTGTTGCAGGAACACTGACGGGTCCCTTTGTTGGAGGCTTTATTGCTGAAATTTTTGGTATTCGCAATGTCTTTTTATTGGTAGGTTCTTTCTTATTTTTAGCTGCAATCCTAACCATTTTCTTTATCAAGGAAGATTTTCAGCCAGTGGCTAAGGAGAAGGCTATCCCAACGAAAGAAGTATTTTCTTCTTTCAAGTATCCTAGGCTTTTAGTGAATCTATTTTTGACGAGCTTCGTCATTCAATTTTCAGCTCAATCAATTGGCCCCATTCTAGCTCTCTATGTGCGGGACTTAGGGCAGTCCGAAAATCTCCTATTTGTATCAGGATTAATCGTATCTAGCATGGGATTTTCTAGCATGATGAGTGCTGGAATTCTAGGAAAACTTGGCGATAAGGTAGGGAATCATAGATTGTTGGTCGCGGCGCAGATTTATTCCGTCATCATTTACCTACTTTGTGCTCATGCAACCAGCCCCCTTCAACTTGGCTTGTATCGTTTTCTCTTTGGTTTGGGAACAGGTGCTCTCATACCGGGAGTTAATGCCCTTCTTAGCAAAATGACTCCGAAATCAGGTATTTCAAGGATTTTCGCCTTCAACCAAGTCTTTTTTTATCTCGGTGGAGTGATTGGACCTATGGCGGGATCCGCAGTTGCAGGATATTTGGGCTACCATGCTGTCTTTTATGCGACAGCAGCCTGTGTGGCTTTCAGTTGTTTATGTAACTTAGTGCAATTTAGATCATTATTAAAAGTAAAGGAAATCTAGTGCGAGTAAAAATCAATCTCAAGTGCTCCTCTTGTGGCAGCATGAATTATCTAACCAGTAAGAACTCCAAAACCCATCCAGACAAGATTGAGGTTTTAAAATATTGTCCAAAGGAAAGAAAAGTAACTTTACATCTTGAATCTAAGTAGAATTTATGGTAAAATAATAGGGATTTTAAGGAGTTTGATATGTATAACCTATTATTAACCATTTTATTAGTATTATCTGTTGTGATTGTGATTGCGATTTTCATGCAACCAACTAAGAACCAATCCAGCAATGTATTTGATGCCAGCTCAGGTGATTTGTTTGAACGTAGTAAAGCGCGTGGTTTTGAAGCTGTGATGCAACGTTTGACAGGTATTTTAGTCTTTTTCTGGCTAGCCATTGCCTTAGCATTAACGGTATTATCAAGTAGATAAGAAATGGGCAGGACTAGGTCTTTGCCTATTTTTATTTTGAATGATGTTTACTAAAGTTATCACTCAAAAAATTAAAAAATCTAGAAAGAAAAGATGAAAGATAAAATTAAAGAATATTTGCAAGAGAAGGGGCGAGTGACGGTAAATGACCTAGCTCAGGCTCTCGGAAAGGATGGGTCCAAGGATTTCCGTGAGTTGATTAAAACCCTGTCTCTGATGGAAAGAAAGCACCAGATCCGTTTTGAAGATGATGGTAGTTTATGTCTGGACCAAAAGAAGAAACATGAAATTACCCTCAAAGGGATTTTTCATGCCCATAAAAACGGCTTTGGCTTTGTTAGTCTAGAAGGGGAAGAGGACGACCTTTTTGTAGGAAAAAACGATGTCAACTATGCCATTGATGGTGATACCGTTGAGGTCGTGATTAAGAAAGTCGCTGACCGTAACAAGGGAACTGCTGCAGAAGCAAAAATCATTGATATATTAGAGCATAGTCTGAAAAGCGTTGTTGGTCAAATCGTTTTAGATCAGGAAAAGCCCAAGTATGCGGGCTACATCCGTTCAAAAAATCAGAAAATCAGCCAACCGATCTATGTGAAGAAACCGGCTATCAAGTTGGAAGGTACAGAGGTTCTCAAGGTCATTATCGACAAATACCCGAGTAAGAAACATGATTTCTTTGTCGCTAGTGTTCTCGATGTGGTCGGACACTCGACTGATGCTGGAATTGACGTTCTTGAAGTCTTGGAATCCATGGATATTGTTTCAGAATTTCCAGAAGCTGTTCTCAAGGAGGCAGAAAGTGTACCAGAAGCTCCGTCTCAAAAGGATATGGAAGGTCGTCTAGACCTGAGAGATGAAATCACCTTTACCATTGATGGTGCGGATGCCAAGGACTTGGACGATGCGGTACACATCAAGCCTTTAAAGAATGGCAATATCGAACTCGGAGTTCACATCGCAGATGTTTCCTACTACGTGACTGAGGGTTCTGCCCTCGACAAGGAAGCCCTTAACCGCGCGACTTCTGTCTACGTGACAGACCGTGTGGTCCCAATGCTTCCAGAACGACTGTCAAATGGTATCTGCTCTCTCAATCCTCAAGTAGATCGCTTGACCCAGTCTGCTATTATGGAAATTGATAAACACGGTCGTGTAGTTAATTACACCATTACACAAACAGTGATCAAGACAAGTTTCCGTATGACCTATAGCGCTGTCAATGATATCTTAGCAGGTGACGAGGAAAAAAGACGAGAGTATAAGAAAATTGTTCCTAGTATCGAACTCATGGCCAAGCTTCATGAAAGGCTAGAAAGCATGCGTGAGAAACGTGGTGCCCTTAATTTTGATACCAGCGAAGCAAAGATTCTAGTGGATAAAAAAGGCAAGCCTGTGGATATCGTTCTTCGCCAGCGTGGTGTTGCTGAGCGGATGATCGAGTCCTTCATGTTGATTGCTAATGAAACGGTTGCCGAGCACTTTAGCAAGCTGGACCTACCTTTCATTTATCGGATTCATGAGGAGCCTAAGGCTGAAAAAGTTCAGAAGTTTATTGATTACGCTTCAAGCTTTGGTTTGCGAATTTACGGAACTGCCAGTGAGATTAGCCAGGAGGCGCTTCAAGACATCATGCGTGCTGTTGAGGGAGAGCCCTATGCGGATGTATTGTCCATGATGCTTCTCCGTTCTATGCAGCAGGCTCGCTATTCAGAGCACAATCACGGTCACTATGGCCTTGCTGCTGATTATTACACTCACTTTACCAGTCCGATTCGCCGTTATCCAGACCTCCTTGTCCACCGTATGATTCGAGACTATGGTCGTTCCAAGGAAATAGCAGAGCATTTTGAACAAGTGATTCCAGAGATTGCAACCCAGTCTTCCAATCGTGAACGTCGTGCCATTGAGGCGGAGCGTGAAGTCGAAGCCATGAAAAAAGCTGAGTACATGGAAGAATACGTGGGAGAAGAGTACGATGCAGTTGTATCCAGCATTGTCAAGTTCGGTCTTTTTGTCGAATTGCCAAATACAGTTGAAGGCTTGATTCACATTACCAATCTACCTGAATTTTATCATTTCAATGAGCGTGACTTGACACTCCGCGGAGAGAAATCGGGCATAACCTTCCGTGTAGGACAGCAGATTCGCATTCGGGTTGAAAGAGCCGATAAGATGACAGGTGAGATTGATTTCTCTTATATCCCAAGTGAGTTTGATGTCATCGAAAAAGGCTTGAAACAGTCTAATCGCAGTGACAGAGGTCGTGGTTCAAATCGTCGTTCGGACAAGAAGGAAGATAAGAGAAAATCAGGGCGCTCAAATGATAAGCACAAGCATTCACAAAAAGATAAGAAGAAAAAGGGAAAGAAACCTTTTTACAAAGAAGTAGCTAAGAAAGGAGCCAAGCATGGCAAAGGGCGAGGGAAAGGTCGTCGCACAAAATAAAAAAGCGCACCACGACTATACAATCGTAGATACGCTAGAGGCAGGAATGGTCCTGACCGGAACTGAAATCAAGAGCGTTCGAGCTGCTCGAATCAATCTCAAGGACGGCTTTGCCCAAGTAAAAAATGGGGAAGTCTGGCTGAGCAATGTTCATATCGCCCCTTACGAAGAGGGTAATATCTGGAACCAGGAACCTGAACGCCGTCGTAAACTCCTGCTCCATAAGAAGCAAATTCAAAAATTGGAACAAGAGACCAAAGGAACAGGAATGACCCTAGTTCCCCTCAAAGTCTATATCAAAGATGGCTACGCCAAGCTTCTTTTAGGACTTGCCAAAGGGAAACATGACTATGACAAACGCGAATCCATCAAGCGACGTGAACAAAACCGCGACATTGCGCGTGTGATGAAAGCTGTGAACCAGCGATAAGAAGAGGAATAATAATGGAAAAATTAATTGCCTATAAACGGATGCCCTTGTGGAATAAACAGACCATGCCTGAAGCAGTTCAGCAAAAGCACAATACCAAAGTCGGCACTCGGGGAAAAATTACTGTCTTGAAGGGGGCACTCAAGTTTATTGAGCTGACTGAAGATGGTGAGGTTCTAGCTGAGCACCTCTTTGAGGCAGGTGCAGACAATCCCATGGCGCAACCGCAAGCCTGGCACAGAGTGGAAGCTGCCACTGAAGATGTAGAATGGTACTTGGAATTTTATTGTAAACCTGAGGATTATTTCCCTAAGAAATACAATACCAATCCAGTCCATTCAGAGGTCCTAGAGGCTATGCAGACGGTGAAACCAGGAAGAGCCTTGGATTTGGGTTGTGGTCAAGGCCGTAACTCTCTCTTTCTCGCACAGAATGGTTTTGATGTGACAGCTGTGGATCAAAATGAATTGTCCCTTGAAATCTTGCAAAGCATTGTGGAACAAGAGGATCTAGACATGCCTGTCGGACTTTATGATATCAATTCAGCCAGCATTAGCCAAGACTATGATTTCATCGTATCGACAGTTGTTCTGATGTTCCTACAAGCGGACCGCATTCCAGCTATTATCCAAAATATGCAGGAGCATACCACGGTCGGTGGTTACAATCTTATCGTCTGTGCCATGGATACGGAGGATTATCCTTGCTCGGTTAACTTCCCATTCACCTTTAAAGAAGGGGAGTTGGCGGACTACTACAAGGATTGGGAATTGGTCAAATATAATGAAAATCCAGGACATCTGCACCGTCGTGATGAAAATGGCAATCGCATTCAACTACGCTTTGCGACTATGCTAGCCAAAAAAGTCAAGTAAATCAAACTTAACCCAGCGAATAGAAACCACTTTACATGGTTTCTATTCGTTTTTGTTTGCGTTGGTTGATTGGGGCGAGCAGGATTTTATGCTATACTAGAAGTAGGAAATCTGAGCATTAGAGTTGTATTGCTGATACTCTCAGCGCAAGAAAGTCTTTATGATGGAGGTGGTCGAATGACGAGTCTTTTGGTGGAATTATATGATCGGCATGTATTGGAAAAGAATGTCTACCAAGCCTTTATCAGTGATTGTGACGAGATTCTTTTTCTATCTTTGACGAAAATAAGCAATGAAGAGAAGCTCTCTCTCCGTCAGTTTATCATGGAAGAGGTACCTCATATTCAACGAGTGACCTTTCGTCAGTTATCCTTAGAACAACTAGCAGACCAGTTAGATTATTGCCTAGCAGGCTATGACCAAGTCCTTCTCGATGTTTTTGGTGGGGATTCGCTACTAGCCTTATCTCTCTATCAATACGGCTTGGATCGGCAGCTCCCCATCGTTGCCATGGATGTCGAGCGAGGAAAACAATACAAGTGGGTAGCCGGTCAGTTAGAAAAAGAAGATTTGGACATTCCAACCCTAAGCATCCAACAGCTGATCGCCTTGCGTGGTGGAAAAATGCTCAAATCCAAACGCCCTATCTACTCAGCTCAGCAAATTGCAGCCATCAAAAAACTAGCCAGCTCTGCCATTGCCAATCCTTCCCACTGGTATCAAGTGACCCAATTTTTCTCTCTAGCCAAGACCAATGACCTTCATGCTGAGACCAAAAATATACTGGAAAACAACGGCAAGTATTATCACTACCCAGAATCCCTTATCCCTTTACTTGTGGAAGCAGGGATGCTGCGCATTGAAAGCGAGAACAAGAAACGGGTAGCCTACAGCTTTCCAAGTCAAGAAGCTCAAGTCTTTTGCCGCAACAAGGGGCATATTTTAGAGGTATATCTCTATCTCTTAGCGCTTGAGTCTCGGCTGTTTGATGAATGCATGATAGGTGGTGAGATTGATTGGAATGGCATCTTTCCAGAGGCAGACAATGTTCAAAATGAGATTGATGTTATTCTGAGAAAGGGCCGCTCGATTACCTTTATCTCCTGCAAGATGACAGATTTATCAGTCGAAGCCATCAACGAACTAGAAGTTTACGCCAATCATTTTGCTGGGGAGAGTTGCCTCAAGCTAATTGTCTGTACGGGGAAAATCAATCCCGTTTATGCCAATCGCTGCCAGGAATACGGCGTGCTGGTCATTAGAAGTGAGCAGATTCCTAATCTCATTCCCATGCTGAAAAAATACTCTAAGAGACAAAAGAGATAAGAAATAATATCATGAAAGGCTGGATTCCAGTCTTTTTTAGTTCTTTTTCGAATAAATGAGAAAAGGAGGTAGACCATGTTTGTAGCTAGAGATGCCAAGGGAAAATTGGTGAATGCCCTCGAAAAAGATGTGACCAAGCAAGCCTATACTTGTCCAGCCTGTGGAGGCGGGCTACGATTACGCCAAGGGCAGAGCATTCGAACGCACTTTGCCCATGAAAGGTTAAGAGATTGTATTGCTATTTTCGAGAATGAAAGTCCAGAACACTTGGGAAATAAAGAGGCCCTTTATCATTGGGTCAAGAAGGACAATCAAGTCGCCTTAGAATATAGTCTGCCTGAGATTCAGCAGATAGCAGATGTTCTAGTCAATGGGAAACTAGCTCTGGAGGTCCAGTGCAGTCCCTTGTCTCAAAAGCTTTTAGGTCATAGAAGCCAAGGATACCGTAGCCAGGGCTATCAGGTTATCTGGCTACTGGGAGAAAAACTCTGGTTAAAAGAGCGATTAACACAATTGCAAAGGGGATTTCTCTATTTTAGTCAAAATATGGGTTTCTTTGTTTGGGAACTGGATCTCAAAAGGAAAATTTTGAGACTCAAATATCTTCTTCATCAGGACCTACGTGGCAAGCTTCATTTTCAGGTCAAAGAATTTCCCTATGGACAAGGAAATCTCTTGGAAATTTTACGATTTCCTTATCAAAAACAAAAACTGCCTCGTTTTGCAGTTGTGCAAGATACCACTATCTGTCACTACATTCGCCAGCAGTTGTACTACCAAACGCCCTACTGGATGAAGAAGCAGGAGGAAGCTTATCATCGAGGAGACAATCTATTAAACCATCAAGTGGACGACTGGTATCCCCAGGTCAGACCGATAGAATCGGGTGATTTTTTGCAGATTGAAACGGATCTGACTAGCTATTATAGAAATTTTCAGGCTTACTATCAAAAAAATCCGAAAAATAATAGCCAAAAGCTCTATCCACCAGCCTTTTATCACTTATATTTCTCAAAAAATGTGGTAAAATAGAAAGGATGGAGGAATCTTATGGTATTACAACGACATGAAATAAATGAAAAAGATACATGGGATCTTTCGACAATCTACCCAACAGACCAGGCTTGGGAAGAAGCCTTGAAAGATTTAACTGAAAAAGTACAAACAGCATCTCAGTATGAGGGACATCTCTTGGATAGCGCAGACAGTTTGCTTGAGATTACAGAATTCTCACTCGACTTGGAACGCCAAGTTGAAAAGCTTTATGTCTATGCGCATATGAAAAATGACCAGGACACGCGTGAAGCCAAGTATCAAGAGTACTATGCTAAGGCAATGACCCTATACAGTCAGTTAGAACAAGCCTTTTCATTCTATGAACCTGAGTTTATGGAGATTAGCGAAGAGCAGTATGCGGCCTTCCTAGAAGCTCAACCAAAACTCCAAGTTTACAAGCACTTTTTTGACAAGCTCTTGCAAAAGAAAGACCATGTTCTTTCGCAACGTGAGGAAGAATTGCTTGCTGGAGCAGGAGAAATCTTTGGCGCTGCTAGTGAAACCTTCGCTATTTTGGACAATGCGGATATTAGCTTCCCATACGTGCTTGATGACGAAGGCAAGGAAGTGCAACTCTCACACGGTACTTACATCCGTTTGATGGAGTCTAAAAACCGTGAAGTGCGTCGTGGTGCTTATGAAGCCCTTTATGCGACTTACGAGCAATTTCAACATACTTATGCTAAGACCTTGCAGACAAATGTTAAGGTGCAAAACTACCGAGCAAAAGTTCGCAACTATAAGAGTGCTCGCCATGCAGCCCTCGCAGCAAACTTTGTTCCAGAAAGTGTCTATGACAATCTAGTAGCAGCAGTGCGCAAGCATTTGCCACTCTTGCATCGATACCTAGAACTTCGTTCTAAAATCTTGGGGATTTCCGACCTCAAGATGTACGATGTCTACACACCGCTTTCGTCAGTAGATTATAGCTTTACCTACGAAGAAGCCTTGAAAAAGGCAGAAGAAGCTTTGGCAGTTTTAGGTGACGACTACTTGAGCCGTGTTAAACGTGCCTTCAGTGAGCGTTGGATTGATGTCTATGAAAACCAAGGCAAGCGTTCTGGTGCCTACTCTGGTGGTTCTTACGATACCAATGCCTTTATGCTTCTCAACTGGCAGGACAATCTAGACAATCTTTTTACCCTTGTCCATGAGACAGGTCACAGTATGCACTCAAGCTATACTCGTGAAACCCAACCTTATGTTTATGGGGATTACTCTATCTTCTTGGCTGAGATTGCCTCAACGACTAACGAAAATATCTTGACAGAGAAATTGTTGGAAGAAGTGGAAGACGCCGCAACGCGCTTTGCTATTCTCAATAACTTCCTAGATGGTTTCCGTGGAACAGTTTTCCGTCAAACTCAATTCGCTGAGTTTGAACATGCTATCCACCAAGCAGACCAAAATGGAGAAGTCTTGACAAGTGATTTCCTCAATAAACTCTACGCTGACTTGAACCAAGAGTACTACGGACTCAGCAAGGAAGACAATCCTCAGATCCAATACGAGTGGGCACGCATTCCACATTTCTACTATAACTACTATGTTTATCAGTATTCAACTGGTTTTGCAGCTGCTTCAGCCTTGGCTGAGAAGATTGTCCATGGTAGTCAAGAAGACCGTGACCGCTATATCGACTACCTCAAGGCAGGTAAGTCAGACTATCCACTCAATGTTATGAGAAAAGCGGGTGTTGATATGGAAAAAGAAGACTATCTCAACGATGCCTTTGCAGTCTTTGAACGTCGCTTGAACGAGTTTGAAGCACTTGTAGAAAAATTAGGATTGGCATAAGATCCATGGTAGAATCTTACAGTAAAAACGCCAATCACAATATGCGACGTCCCGTCGTCAAGGAAGAAATCGTAGAACTCATGCGCCAGCGTCAAAAGCAGGTGACAGGTTCCTTGAAAGAATTGGAGACCTTCGCTCGCAAGGAAAACATTCCCATCATTCCTCATGAAACGGTTGCTTATTTCCGTTTTCTAA
This sequence comes from Streptococcus sp. 27098_8_23, assembly GCF_041432195.1. GTDB lineage: Bacteria > Bacillota > Bacilli > Lactobacillales > Streptococcaceae > Streptococcus. The sequence continues at coordinate 329,773 of NZ_JAPVZF010000001.1, forward strand.
TGGAAACTATGCAACCTAAGAACATTTTGGAGATTGGGACAGCTATCGGTTTTTCAGCCCTCTTGATGGCGGAACATGCGCCAGATGCCAAGATTACAACCATTGACCGTAATCCAGAAATGATAGGCTTTGCCAAGGAAAACTTTACCCAGTTTGACAGTCGTAAGCAAATCACCTTACTTGAAGGTGATGCTGTTGATATTTTATCTACTTTGACAGAAACATATGATTTTGTCTTTATGGATTCGGCCAAGTCAAAGTATATCGTCTTTCTGCCTGAAATCCTTAAACATTTGGAAGTTGGTGGAGTAGTCGTCTTGGATGATATTTTCCAAGGAGGAGATGTTGCCAAGGACATCATGGAAGTCCGCCGAGGTCAACGTACCATTTACCGTGGTTTGCAAAGGCTTTTCGACGCAACGTTGGACAATCCAGGTCTAACAGCAACTCTAGTTCCACTTGGAGACGGCATTCTCATGTTACGAAAGAATCTAGCAGAAGTAGAGCTTCCTGAGAGAGAATGATTTTCAGAAAAATTTAAGAAATTATAGTAAAATAGATAAGGTAACACTTACCGTAAAAGGAGTAAAAATGAAGAAAAAACTTATGGCAGGAGCCATCACACTTTTATCAGTAGCAACACTTGCAGCTTGTTCAAACAGTTCTGAAGGAAAAGATTTGATCAGCATGAAGGGCGATGTGATTACAGAGCATCAATTCTTTGAAGAAGTAAAGAATAATCCAACTGCACAACAAGTCTTGCTCAATATGACCATCCAAAAAGTATTTGAACAACAATATGGATCAGAGGTAACGGATAAAGATGTGGATGATGCCGTTGCTGAAGAACAAAAGAAATACGGCGATAGCTACAACAGCGTGCTTCAACGTGCAGGTATGACACCTGAGACTCGTAAAGCTCAAATCCGCACTAGCAAATTGGTTGAATTGGCAGTTAAGAAGGCTGCTGAGAGTGAGTTGACAGACGAAGCTTACCAAAAAGCTTTTGAGTCTTACACACCAGATGTAACAGCTCAAATCATCCGTTTGGATAATGAAGACAAGGCAAAAGAAGTACTTGAGAAAGCTAAAGCAGAAGGTGCAGATTTTGCTCAGTTGGCAAAAGACAACTCTAACGACGACAAAACAAAAGAAAATGGTGGAGAAATCACTTTTGACTCTGCTTCTACAGAACTTCCAGAACAAGTCAAGAAAGCAGCCTTTGCCTTGGATGTGAACGGGGTTTCTGATGTGATTACAGCTACTGGAACACAAGCCTACAGCAGTCAGTTCTACATCATCAAAGTAACGAAGAAAACAGAAAAATCTTCTAATATAGAGGATTACAAAGAAAAATTGAAGACCATCATCTTGACTCAGAAACAAAATGATTCAGCCTTTGTTCAAGGAGTAATTGGTAAAGAATTGCAAGCAGCAAACATCAAGGTTAAAGACCAATCATTCCAAAACATCTTCACCCAATACATCGGTGGTGGTGACTCAAGCTCAAGCAGCAGTTCTTCATCTAACTAAGTAAGCAAAAAACAAATCTCAAAAGAGATTTGTTTTTTTATACCTGATACTAGAAAATGAGTAAAATTCGAAGGATTAAAGGATAAGAGTTTTTTTCTTTCTGAAAAAGTGGTATAATAGCAATCAAAACTAGAAAATAAAACGGAATTGGGAACAGAAGCGTCTGTTCCTATTAGAGTGGTGAAATATGAAAATTAGTAAAAGGCACCTACTAAACTATTCCATTTTGATTCCTTATTTCCTTTTATCGATTTTGGGACTGATTGTGGTGTACTCGACAACGAGTGCAACCTTGATCGAAGAAGGGAAAAGCGCCTTTCAATTGGTGCGTAACCAGGGGATCTTCTGGATAGCTAGTTTGATTTTGATTGCCTTAATCTATAAATTAAAATTAGGTTTCCTAAGAAATGGGCGTCTCATCTTTATCGTAATGATTGTGGAGATGGTTCTTTTAGCTCTGGCGCGACTGGTCGGGACACCTGTCAATGGAGCATACGGATGGATTTCTGTAGGACCTGTAACGATTCAGCCTGCAGAGTACCTTAAGATTATCATCATCTGGTACCTGGCACATCGATTTTCAAAACAACAAGATGAGATTGCGGTTTATGACTTCCAGGTTTTGACACAGAATCAGTGGCTACCTCGAGCTTTTAACGACTGGCGTTTTGTTCTGCTAGTTCTGATTGGTAGCTTGGGAATTTTCCCAGACTTGGGAAATGCGACCATCTTGGTCTTGGTGGCGCTCATCATGTATACGGTTAGTGGGATCGCCTATCGTTGGTTCTCGACCATTTTGGCTCTCTTGGCAGGGAGCTCAATGTTAGTCTTGTCTGTCATTCGCTTTGTTGGGGTTGAAAAGTTCTCTCAAATTCCTGTATTTGGTTACGTTGCTAAACGTTTTAGTGCCTTCTTTAATCCCTTTAATGACTTGGCAGGTGCAGGACACCAGCTCGCAAATTCCTACTATGCAATGGTAAATGGTGGCTGGTTTGGACTGGGACTGGGGAATTCTATCGAGAAGCGTGGTTATCTGCCAGAAGCCCATACGGATTTTGTCTTTTCGATTGTCATCGAGGAGTTTGGATTCGTAGGAGCTAGTATGATTTTGGCTTTACTCTTCTTCTTGATTTTGCGAATCATCTTGGTTGGTATTCGAGCAAAGGATCCCTTTAACTCCATGGTTGCTATTGGTGTCGGAGGAATGATCCTTGTTCAGGTCTTTGTCAATATTGGTGGGATTTCAGGGTTGATTCCTTCTACAGGGGTAACCTTCCCCTTCCTTTCACAAGGTGGGAACAGTCTATTGGTATTATCCGTAGCCATCGCGCTTGTACTGAATATTGATGCCAGTGAAAAACGTGCCAAACTTATCAGAGAATACGAGAATCAAACCGATGAAAATCTGTAAGGATTGAATGGAAAGGAAAGTATATGTCTCTTCAAAAATTAGAAAACTATAGTAATAAAGCAGTCGTCCAAGAAGAAGTCTTGATTCTGACTGAGCTATTAGAAGATATCACAAAAAATATGCTGGCGCCAGAAACCTTTGAAAAGATTATCCAGTTGAAGGAATTATCAACTAGCGAGAATTATCAAGGGCTCAATGACCTAGTGACCAGTCTTTCGAATGAAGAAATGATTTACATTTCACGCTATTTCTCAATCCTTCCACTTTTGATTAATATCTCTGAGGATGTGGATTTGGCCTATGAAATCAATCACCAAAACAATGTGGACCAAGACTATCTAGGAAAACTATCTACAACGATTAAGATGGTAGCTGAAAAAGAAAATGCAGCCGAAATTTTAGAAAAGTTAAATGTCGTTCCTGTCTTGACCGCTCATCCAACGCAAGTACAACGCAAGAGTATGCTGGACTTGACCAACCATATCCATACGCTTTTGCGCAAGTACCGTGATGTCAAACTTGGTTTGATTAATAAAGAAAAATGGCACACGGATCTCCGTCGTTACATTGAAATTATCATGCAGACGGACATGATTCGTGAGAAAAAATTGAAAGTAACCAACGAAATCACCAACGTGATGGAGTACTACCAAAGTTCTTTCCTGAATGCTGTTCCGCGTTTGACAGCTGAGTATAAAAAAATGGCTAAAGAACAAGGTATCGAGCTTGAGCATCCAAAACCGATTACCATGGGGATGTGGATCGGAGGAGACCGTGATGGAAATCCTTTCGTAACTGCAGAAACCCTCAACAAATCAGCCTTGACTCAGTGTGAAGTCATCATGAACTATTACGATGAAAAAATTTATAATCTTTATCGTGAGTTTTCACTTTCAACCAGCATCGTGAATGTCAGCGACAAGGTTCGTGAGATGGCGCTGAAGTCACAAGACAACTCCATTTATCGTGAAAAAGAACTCTATCGTCGTGCCCTTTTTGATATCCAAGCTAAGATGCAGGCAACCAAGGCTTATCTCATTGAAGACAAGGAACTTCAGCCTAGATATGCCACTGCAGATGAATTCTATCAAGATTTGTTGGCGATTCGCGATTCTCTCCTTGAAAACAAAGGGGAATACCTGATTTCTGGAGAATTTGTCGAGTTGATGCAAGCTGTCGAAATCTTTGGCTTCTACCTTGCCTCTATTGACATGCGCCAGGATTCTAGCGTTCACGAAGCCTGTGTGGCTGAATTGTTAGCATCAGCTGGTATCAACGACCACTATAGCGATCTGTCTGAAGACGAAAAATGTAGCCTTCTCTTAAAAGAGTTGGAAGAAGACCCTCGTATCCTCTCAGCTACTCATGCTGAAAAGTCAGAACTTCTTGAGAAGGAACTGTCTATCTTTAAAGCGGCCCGCAAGTTGAAGGATAAACTGGGTGAAAATGTCATTCGTCAAACCATTATCTCACATGCAACAAGTGTATCCGATATGCTCGAATTAGCCATTATGCTTAAGGAAGTCGGCTTGGTGGATGCTCAAAAAGCCCGCGTTCAGATTGTTCCCCTCTTTGAAACGATTGAAGATTTGGATCACTCAGAAGAAACCATGAGAAGATATTTCTCTCTTCCTTTGGCTAAAAAATGGATTGCTTCAAAAGACAACTACCAAGAAATCATGCTTGGCTACTCTGATAGTAACAAGGATGGTGGTTATCTATCATCATGTTGGACCCTCTATAAAGCGCAACAACAACTGACGGCTATTGGGGATGAATTTGGCGTTAAGGTCACTTTCTTCCACGGTCGCGGTGGTACTGTGGGTCGTGGTGGTGGACCAACTTATGAAGCCATCACATCTCAACCACTCAAGTCTATTAAGGACTGTATCCGTTTGACTGAGCAAGGAGAAGTGATTGGAAACAAATACGGAAACAAAGACGCTGCCTATTATAACCTTGAAATGCTAGTTTCTGCAGCCATTAACCGTATGATTACCAAGAAGAAGAGTGATACCAATACGTCAAATCGTTACGAAGCTATCATGGATCAAGTAGTGGATCGCAGCTACGATATCTACCGTGACTTGGTCTTTGGAAATGAACATTTCTATGACTATTTCTTTGAATCAAGTCCAATCAAGGCTATTTCAAGCTTCAATATCGGTTCGCGTCCAGCAGCTCGTAAGACCATCACTGAAATTGGCGGTTTGCGTGCCATTCCTTGGGTCTTCTCATGGTCACAAAGCCGTGTTATGTTCCCTGGATGGTATGGAGTGGGATCAAGCTTTAAAGAATTTATAGATCAAGATCCGAAGAATATCGAGTTCCTTCGTGACATGTACCAAAACTGGCCTTTCTTCCAATCTTTGCTTTCCAATGTAGACATGGTCTTGTCTAAGTCTAATATGAACATTGCTTTTGAATATGCCAAGCTCTGTGAAGACGAAGAAGTACAAGCTATCTACTACACTATTTTAGATGAATGGCAGTTGACCAAGGATGTTATTTTAGCTATCGAAGGTTATGACGAACTCTTGGCAGAAAACTCTTATCTAAAAGACAGTCTAAACTATCGTATGCCTTACTTTAATATCCTGAACTACATCCAGTTGGAGTTGATCAAACGTCAACGTCGCGGCGAATTGTCGGCAGACGAAGAAAAACTGATCCATACAACTATCAACGGAATTGCAACCGGTTTGCGTAATTCAGGCTGATATTCTACAAACTTCCTCTTTTATAAAGGGGAAGTTTTTGAATTATTTAAAAAATTCTAAAAATAAGCTTGACAAGTAGTTGAAAAATGATATAATTTAAACATTCAGAAAGTAATCATGCTCATTTTTTAGAGAGTCTGTGGTTGGTGAAAGCAGATAGATGAAATTGATGAAATTGGGCTGAATGTACTTAAGAATTTGAAATCATAAAAATTCGGTGAGCACACCTTACAGTGCAACTCGTTATTGCGAGAAAGAGCGATAGGGATATTCCCTATAATTGAGGTGGCACCGCGCATCGACGTCCTCACACAAGTTTTTTGTGTGAGGACTTTTTCTATGGGGAGGAAAGATATTGGAATTTAAACGATGGCATCGCTTGATGATGTGATTTAACAAGTTAAGGTAAAAGAAATAAGGAGAAAGAAAAATGAAAAATAAACGTTTGATTGGAATTGTCGCTGGATTAGCAGTATTGGTGGTGGCTAGCTTGATTTATTCATCTATGAACAAGCCAGCAGCTAAGGAAGAGCAAAAGGTCGCTAAGGTTGGTGTCCTTCAATTTGTTAGTCACCCATCCTTGGACTTGATTTACCAAGGGATTCAAGATGGACTAGCTGAAGAAGGCTATAAAGACGATCAAGTAAAAATCGACTTTATGAACTCTGAAGGTGATCAGAGCAAGGTTGCAACCATGAGTAAACAATTGGTAGCAAATGGAAACGACGTTGTTGTTGGGATTGCTACACCAGCTGCTCAAGGACTTGCTAGTGCTACAAAAGACCTACCTGTTATCATGGCTGCTATTACAGACCCAATCGGTGCTAACTTGGTCAAAGATTTGAAAAAACCAGGTGGCAACATTACAGGGGTGTCAGATCATAACCCAGCTGAACAGCAAGTGGAATTGATTAAAACTTTGACACCAAATGTCAAAACAATCGGCGCTCTTTACTCAAGTAGCGAAGATAACTCAAAAACACAGGTAGAAGAATTCAAGGCTTATGCTGAAAAAGCAGGTTTGACAGTCGAAACCTTTGCTGTTCCATCAACCAATGAAATTGCTTCAACAGTTAATGTTATGACAAGCAAGGTTGATGCGATTTGGGTTCCAATTGACAACACCATCGCATCCGCATTTTCAACAGTTGTTTCAAGCAACCAAACAGCTAAAAAGCCAATCTACCCAAGTGCCACTGCCATGGTAGAAGCAGGTGGATTAGCATCTGTTGTAGTTGACCAACACGATCTTGGTGTGGCTACTGGTAAGATGATTGCCAAAGTTTTGAAAGGTGAAAAACCAGCTGATACGCCAGTTAATGTCTTTTCAACTGGTAAGTCAGTGATTAACAAAAAACTAGCGCAGGAACTTGGTATTACCATTCCTGAGTCCGTTCTAAAAGAAGCGGGACAAGTGATTGAATAAAGATAAAGGAGGAGCTGGACACATCTCCTCCCATTTTTACTAAAGAAAGAAATGAGTGAAAGATTATGATAGTATCCATTATTTCTCAGGGAATGGTCTGGGCGATTTTAGGTTTGGGAATCTTTATGACTTTTCGAATTTTGAATTTTCCAGATATGACTACTGAAGGTTCTTTTCCTCTTGGGGGAGCAGTAGCTGTAAACTTGATAACACAGGGAGTCAACCCATTTTTAGCAACCCTTGCCGCAGTAGGAGCGGGCTGTCTGGCTGGAATGGCGACAGGTCTCTTATATACCAAAGGAAAAATCCCAACACTCTTATCAGGAATTCTGGTCATGACTTCCTGCCATTCCATCATGCTCATGATTATGGGGCGTGCCAATCTGGGGCTTCTTGGAACCAAACAAATTCAGGATGTCTTGCCTTTCGATTCGGATCTCAATCAACTCCTGACTGGATTAATCTTTGTAGCTCTTGTTATTGGTCTCATGCTCTTTTTCCTAGATACCAAACTAGGTCAGGCCTACATTGCTACAGGTGACAATCCCGATATGGCTCGTAGCTTTGGTATCAATACAGGACGTATGGAACTCATGGGTTTGGTTCTCTCAAATGGGATTATCGCGCTTGCAGGGGCCTTAATTGCTCAACAAGAAGGATACGCGGATGTTTCTCGAGGAATTGGCGTGATTGTCGTAGGGCTTGCTAGCTTGATTATTGGTGAGGTTTTGTTCAAGAGTTTGACCCTAGCAGAGCGACTCATGACCATCGTCGTAGGGTCTATTGCTTATCAATTCCTCGTTTGGGGAGTGATTGCTCTTGGGTTTAATACAAGTTATCTTCGTTTGTACAGCGCCTTGATTTTGGCAGTTTGCCTTATGATTCCAACCTTCAAAAGCAAATACCTGAAAGGAGTCAAGTTTAGCAAATGACAGCAATTGTAGAATTAAAAAATGCTACCAAAGTCATCACGAATGGCTTTGATGAGAAAAAAATCATTCTGAATGATGTTTCTCTTGAAATTTTCGAACATGATTTCATTACTATCCTAGGTGGAAATGGAGCTGGGAAGTCAACTCTTTTTAACACTATTGCAGGTACCTTACCTTTAACAAGCGGAAGTATCCGCATCATGGGGGAGGATGTGACGCATTTTTCACCTGAAAAGCGGGCCAAGTACTTGTCTCGTGTCTTTCAGGATCCTAAAATGGGTACGGCTCCTCGTATGACGGTAGCGGAAAATCTCTTGATTGCCAAGTTTCGTGGTGAGAAGAGAGGACTCCTTCCTAGGAGACTTTCAAGTCACCGAGAGGAGTTTCAGACTACCATTGAAAAAGTGGGAAATGGTCTTGAAAAACATCTGGACACTCCTATTGAATTTCTATCAGGTGGTCAACGTCAGGCCTTGAGTCTCTTGATGGCAACCTTGAAGCGACCAGAGTTGCTCTTGTTGGATGAACACACAGCAGCTCTCGACCCAAAGACCAGTGTTGCCTTGATGGAGTTAACAGATGACTTTGTCAGCAAGGATCATCTAACAGCCTTGATGATTACCCACCATATGGAAGATGCACTAAAGTATGGCAATCGTCTGATTGTCATGAAGGAAGGTCGTATCATCCAAGACCTCAATAAAGAAGAAAAAGCTAAGATGAAAATTTCAGACTACTATCAATTATTTGAATAGATGAGTGAAGTAATCATCAAAAAATAGTGAAAATTAACTTAGAAACATGGAAGTGTTTCTGAGTTTTTTCTCTCCTCTTTCTATCTAGAAAAATAAGGCAAAGAGAATTACGGAAAGCGTATGAAATGGTTTACTTTTTTTCAGAAATAAGCTATACTAGTTTACGTGAAACTATGATAAGATGGAGGTATTGTGTATGGTTGACAAGCAAGTCATTGAAGAAATCAAAAACAATGCCAACATTGTGGAAGTCATAGGTGATGTGATTTCTTTACAGAAGGCTGGACGGAACTATTTAGGGCTCTGTCCTTTTCATGGTGAAAAGACCCCCTCTTTCAACGTTGTGGAAGACAAGCAGTTTTACCACTGTTTTGGATGTGGGCGTTCAGGAGATGTCTTTAAATTTATCGAAGAATACCAAGGCGTGTCCTTCATGGAAGCCGTTCAGCTCTTAGGAGAGCGCGTCGGTATTCAACTAGCTATGCCTGTTCAGTCTCGTCCCCAACAAGCTTCCCCTCATCAAGCTCTATATGATATGCATGAAGAAGCTGCCCGTTTTTACCATGCCATCCTCATGACGACAAAGATGGGAGAAGAAGCAAGGGCTTATCTCTACAAACGCGGATTGACAGACGATGTTCTGAAGCACTTCCAGATTGGACTAGCTCCAGCAGAGAGAACTTATCTCTATCAACGTTTGGCTGACAAGTTTGAGGAAAAGGATTTATTGGATTCGGGCTTGTTTTATCTGTCAGATGGCAATCAGTTTTATGATACTTTTTTTGGACGGATCATCTTTCCTTTGACCAATGACAAGGGACAGGTTATTGCATTTTCAGGTCGTATCTGGCAAGAAACGGACAGTCAGACTGCCAAATATAAAAATAGTCGCTCGACTGCAATTTTTAACAAGAGTTACGAATTGTATCATTTGGACAAGGCAAAAAAGGGAACAGGTAAGATTACAGAGCTCTATCTGATGGAAGGCTTCATGGATGTGATCGCAGCCTACCGTGCTGGTATAGAAAATGCTGTAGCTTCCATGGGAACAGCCTTAAGCAAGGAGCATGTTGATCACCTCAAACGCTTTACCAAAAAAATTGTTCTCAGCTATGATGGTGACAAGGCAGGGCAGGCAGCAACAACCAAGGCTCTAGAGGAATTAAAAGACTTCTCAGTGGAGGTTGTTCGAGTACCTGATGCCATGGACCCAGATGAGTATTTGCAAAAGAATTCTGCTGAAGACCTGGCTTACCTTTTAACCAAGACACGAATCAGTCCCATAGAGTTCTATATTCACCAGCTCAAGCCGGAAAATAGTGATAACTTGCAGGCGCAAATTGAGTTCATTGAAAAGATTGCGCCCCTAATCGCCAAAGAAAAGTCTATCACTGCCCAGAATTCTTATATCCACATTCTGGCGGATAATCTACCTTCCTTTGATTACCAACAGGTGGAGCAGATTGTAAATGAAAGTCGCATTGTTCAGCGGCAGGAAAGAGTCAAAGAGGAGCAACCTCCAGCAGCGATTAGTATACCTGTAACGCGACAATTGACAGCAGTCATGAGAGCAGAGGCTCATCTCCTCTATAGGATGGCTGAGAATCCAGTTGTTCTAAATGACTACAGATTAAGAGAAGATTTTTTCTTTGATACCCCAGAATTTCAGATTCTTTACGAATTATTAAGTGAGCAGGGAGAAATCGGCTCAGAGGAGCTTTCTCATCAGACACCTGAGGTTGAAAATGCTTGGTACCACGTGCTTAGCTTGGATTTGCCAGCTGAGATGTCGCCTCAAGAGCTAGCGGAAGTCGAAGCGACTCGAAACCGTGCCCTCCTCAGCAAGGACAACTTAAGAATTAAAAAGAAAGTGCAGGAAGCTAGTCATGTAGGAGATACAGACACAGCCTTGGAAGAATTGCAACGATTGATTTCCCAAAAGAGAAGAATGGAGTAATAATGGCAACAAAACAAAAAGAAGTAACCACATTTGATGTGCAAGTAGCGGACTTTATCCGTAACCACAAAAAAACAGGAACAGCAACAGATGATGAAATCAATTCAAGTCTGGTTATTCCTTTCACCCTCGATGCAGACGGCATTGAAGACCTTTTGCAACGGATTCAAGATGCTGGAATTTCTATCACAGACAACGAAGGAAATCCAAGTGCGCGTGTGCTTAGTGCAGAAGAAGAACCAGAACTCAGTGATGAGGACTTGATTGGCTCAACTTCTGCCAAGGTTAATGACCCAGTCCGTATGTATTTGAAGGAAATCGGGGTTGTTCCTCTCTTGACCAACGAAGAGGAAAAAGAATTGGCCCTAGCAGTTGAGGCTGGTGATATCGAAGCCAAACAACGCCTTGCAGAAGCCAACCTTCGTTTGGTGGTTTCTATCGCTAAGCGCTACGTAGGGCGTGGCATGCAGTTTCTTGACTTGATCCAAGAAGGAAACATGGGCTTGATGAAGGCTGTTGACAAGTTTGACTATTCAAAAGGATTTAAGTTTTCTACGTATGCAACTTGGTGGATTCGTCAGGCAATCACTCGTGCCATCGCTGACCAAGCTCGCACCATTCGTATCCCTGTTCACATGGTTGAAACTATCAATAAATTGGTTCGTGAACAGCGTAACCTCCTTCAAGAATTGGGTCAAGATCCAACTCCTGAACAAATCGCTGAACGTATGGATATGACACCTGACAAGGTCCGTGAAATTTTGAAAATCGCTCAAGAACCAGTATCACTTGAAACACCGATTGGAGAAGAGGACGATAGCCATCTTGGGGACTTTATCGAAGACGAAGTGATTGAAAATCCAGTAGACTACACAACTCGCATCGTGTTGCGCGAGCAGTTGGATGAGGTTTTGGATACTCTCACAGACCGTGAAGAAAACGTTCTGCGCCTTCGTTTCGGGCTAGATGATGGGAAAATGCGTACTCTTGAAGATGTTGGGAAAGTCTTTAACGTGACTCGTGAACGTATCCGTCAGATTGAGGCCAAGGCTTTGAGAAAATTGCGTCAACCAAGTCGCAGCAAACCGCTTCGTGATTTTATTGAAGACTAAGAGTGAGGAATAACATGGCTTATACAGAAGAGCAAATTGAAACGATCAAAACACGCATTTTAAATGCCTTGGAAGAAGTCATCGACCCTGAGTTGGGGATTGATATTGTCAACCTAGGTTTGATTTATGAAATTCGTTTTGATGGTGAAACAGGTCACACTGAAATTGATATGACCTTGACAACTATGGGCTGCCCACTGGCTGACCTTTTGACAGACCAGATACATGATGCGATGACAGATGTGCCTGAGGTAACCAATACCGAAGTTAAATTGGTCTGGTATCCAGCTTGGACGGTTGAAAAGATGAGTCGCTATGCACGCATCGCCCTAGGAATTAAATAAACAGTTAAAAATAGGAGAGACGATTGGAAAATAGGGTAAATTCCTCTTTTTTCCTCTTGTCTCTTCTTTCTTTTGCTGATTTTCTGGAAATAAAATGGTATAATGGAAGGTATGGAAAACGAAAAATTGCGTATTAATATGCTGAGTTCAAGTGAAAAAGTAGCTGGTCAAGGAGTGTCAGGAGCTTATCGAGAATTGGTTAGTCTCCTTCACCGTGATGCCAAAGATCAGTTGATTGTTACAGAGAATCTTCCTGTAGAAGCGGATGTAACTCACTTTCATACCATTGATTTCCCCTATTATTTATCTACTTTCCAAAAGAAACGCTCTGGGAGAAAAATTGGCTATGTGCATTTTTTGCCTGATACGCTTGAGGGGAGTTTGAAGATCCCATTTTTCCTAAAAGGAATTGTCAAACGCTATGTTTTTTCCTTTTACAACCGAATGGAACACTTGGTGGTGGTCAATCCCATGTTTATCGAGGATTTAGTGGCTGCTGGTATTCCGCGTGAAAAAGTAACTTATATTCCAAATTTTGTAAACAAAGAAAAATGGCATCCATTACCAGCTGAACAGGTTGCACAACTCCGGAAGGAAATGGATCTTGCGGAAGATCAGTTTGTCGTAATCGGTGCGGGTCAGGTTCAGAAACGTAAAGGAATTGATGATTTTATCCGTCTTGCTGAGGAATTGCCAGAAATTACCTTTATCTGGGCAGGTGGTTTTTCATTTGGTGGGATGACAGATGGTTATGAACGCTACAAGAAGATAATGGACAATCCACCTGAAAATCTTATTTTCCCTGGGATTGTGTCACCGGAACGGATGCGGGAACTTTACGCTATGGCGAATCTATTCTTGCTACCAAGTTACAATGAATTATTCCCTATGACTATCTTAGAGGCCGCTAGTTGCGAGGCTCCTATTATGTTAAGAGATTTGGATCTGTATAAGGTTATTCTTGATGGGAATTATCGTGCTACAAGTGATGTTTCCGAGATGAGAGAAGCAATCCTAGAATACAAGAATGACCCTGAAGCCTTAAAGGAATTGAAAGAAAAAGCTCGCGAGATCTCCAAAGAGTACTCTGAGGAGCATTTGTTGGAAATCTGGTTAAAATTTTATCGAGAACAGGCTGCTTTGGGCAAAAAGTGAGGTAATTTATGCGAATTGGTTTATTTACAGATACCTATTTCCCTCAGGTTTCCGGGGTCGCGACTAGTATTCGGACTTTGAAAACTGAGCTTGAAAAGCAGGGGCATGCAGTTTTTATCTTTACAACGACTGATAAAGACGTAAACCGATACGAGGATTGGCAAATTATTCGCATTCCGAGTGTCCCTTTCTTTGCGTTTAAGGATCGACGATTTGCCTACCGAGGTTTTACAAAGGCGCTTGAAATTGCCAAGCAGTATCAACTCGATATCATTCATACCCAGACAGAATTTTCACTTGGGTTGTTAGGGATTTGGATTGCAAGAGAATTGAAAATTCCTGTTATTCATACCTACCACACCCAGTACGAAGATTATGTGCATTACATTGCGAAGGGCATGCTGATTCGTCCGAGTATGGTAAAATATTTGGTGCGTGGCTTCCTTCATGATGTAGATGGCGTGATTTGCCCTAGTGAGATTGTTCGTGACCTTTTATCGAAATACAAAGTCAAGGTTGAAAAGCGTGTCATCCCAACTGGAATTGAGTTGGCTAAGTTTGAACGACCTGAGATAAAAGATGAAAACTTACTAGAGCTTCGCTCGAAGTTAGGTATTCAGGAAGGCGAGAAAATGTTGCTGAGTCTTTCTCGTATCTCCTTTGAGAAGAATATCCAAGCAGTCTTAGCTGCCTTTGCGCAAGTTTTGAAAGAAGAAGACAAGGTGAAGTTGGTTGTTGCTGGAGACGGACCTTATCTGGACAGTCTGAAAGAACAAGCAGGGAAATTAAACATACAAAAACATGTGATTTTTACAGGTATGATTGCTCCCAGTGAGACAGCTTTGTACTATAAGGCAGCAGATTTCTTTATTTCTGCTTCCACTAGTGAAACCCAAGGATTGACTTATCTAGAGAGTCTAGCCAGTGGAACGCCTGTTATTGCTCATGGCAATCCCTATCTTGAAAATCTGATCAATGATAAAATGTTTGGGACCCTCTACTATGGAGAACGAGAGCTTGCAGGAGCTATCCTTGAAGCATTGATTGCTACTCCTGATATGTCTGAACAAAAGTTAGCGGATAAGTTGTACGAGATTTCGGCTGAAAATTTTGGGAAACGAGTTCATGAGTTTTACCTTGATGCTATTATCTCAAATAACTTTGAACATGAGTTACATGATGGACAACCTGTCACTCAGCGCTTCTTAAAAACGATTCTCTATCTACCTCAACAGGCTGTTACAAGCCCAGTAAAAGAATCCAAGCGTATTTTAAGAGCGTCTCGAAAACAATTGTCTAGCATCAGAGATTATTGGAGAGACGAATTCAAATAATAGAATAAGAGGAAGAAAAAATGAAAAAACTAATGAGAAGTGGCAAAGATCAGAAAATTGGAGGCGTTTGCGCAGGAGTGGCCCACTATTTTGATATTGATCCGACGATTGTCCGTGTGTTTTGGGGAGTTCTAGCCTTTTGTTATGGAGCAGGGGTTCTGGCTTACTTGATTTTGTGGGCAATTGCACCTGTTTCTACAGAATATTAAATTAGAATTATATAGAAAAAGGAGAAGTTATGGCTTTTGGAGATAACGGAAAACGTAAAAAAACTTTGTTTGAAAAGGTGACACTTGTTGTCGTGCTCATCATGTTGTTTGTAACCCTTGCTGGTATCTTTGCAACTGCGCTTGGAGCTTTCAGTAGATTCTAAGCAAGCTACGAGGATAGAAACAATAACTAATGACTGGGTTCTCCCCAGCCTTTTTAAAGTGAGAAGAAAATATGAGTATGTTTTTAGATACAGCCAAGATTAAGGTCAAGGCTGGTAATGGTGGCGATGGCATGGTTGCCTTTCGCCGTGAAAAATATGTCCCTAATGGCGGTCCTTGGGGTGGTGATGGTGGACGTGGAGGTAACGTTGTTTTCGTGGTAGACGAAGGCTTACGTACCTTGATGGATTTCCGCTATAACCGTCATTTCAAGGCTGATTCCGGTGAAAAAGGAATGACCAAAGGAATGCACGGACGTGGTGCAGAAGATCTTCGTGTTCGCGTACCACAGGGGACTACTGTACGTGATGCGGAAACAGGTAAAGTCATTACAGACTTGATTGAACATGGTCAAGAGTTTATCGTGGCTCATGGCGGTCGAGGTGGTCGTGGAAATATCCGTTTTGCCACGCCAAAAAATCCTGCACCTGAAATCTCTGAGAATGGAGAACCAGGACAAGAACGCGAGTTGCAACTGGAATTGAAGATTCTAGCGGATGTCGGCTTGGTCGGTTTCCCATCTGTCGGCAAGTCAACTTTGCTTAGTGTCATCACTTCAGCTAAGCCAAAAATCGGTGCTTACCACTTTACGACGATTGTCCCTAATTTGGGTATGGTTCGTACGCAGTCAGGTGAATCTTTTGCAGTAGCAGACCTTCCAGGTTTGATTGAAGGGGCCAGTCAAGGGGTTGGTCTTGGAACCCAGTTTCTTCGTCATATCGAACGCACTCGAGTTATCCTCCATGTCATCGATATGTCAGCTAGCGAAGGACGTGATCCTTATGAGGATTACCTTGCTATTAATAAGGAATTAGAATCCTATAACCTTCGTCTCATGGAACGTCCACAGATTATCGTAGCCAACAAGATGGATATGCCTGAAAGTCAGGAAAATCTTAAAACTTTCAAGGAAAAGTTGGCAGTAAACTACGACGAGTTTGAGGAACTTCCAGCCATCTTCCCAATTTCTGGATTGACCAAGCAAGGGTTGGCGACTCTTTTAGACGCGACAGCTGAATTGTTAGACAAGACTCCAGAATTCCCGATTTATGATGAATCCGATATGGAAGAAGAGGCTTACTATGGCTTTGACGAGGAAGAAAAGGCCTTTGAGATTAGTCGTGATGATGATGCGACATGGGTACTTTCTGGTGAAAAACTCATGAAACTCTTTAACATGACCAACTTTGACCGTGACGAATCGGTCATGAAGTTTGCCCGTCAGCTTCGTGGTATGGGGGTTGACGAAGCCCTTCGTGCACGTGGAGCCAAAGATGGTGATTTGGTTCGCATCGGTAAATTTGAATTTGAATTTGTAGACTAGGAGATTGATATGGGAGATAAACCGATATCATTCCGAGATGCAGATGGAAATTTTGTTTCTGCAGCAGATGTATGGAATGAAAATAAACTAGAAGAATTGTTTAATCGTCTCAATCCTAAACGTGCTCTTCGATTGGCACGTACAAAGAAAGAAGAAACACAGTCAAAGAAATAAACAAATCCCGTGATCTTTTGATCACGGGATTTGTTTTATTCACTAAAGAAAAATGGCGGCGCATATTTTTTAAGACTCTCAAAACAAGCTTGCGCTTTTGTAGCATCTTCACAGATAATCATGCAGACATCGTCTCCACAAAGGGTTGCAACGATATCAGGAAAGGCCAAGGAATCAATTACAGATCCAAATGATTGGGCTAAACCGGGTAAAGTTTTCAAAATAACCTGGTGTTGCACAGGACGCAACATAACAAGAGCGTCTTCCATATAATTTTCAAGACGTTTTTCCCATTTGGAGATAGACCCTGTATTTAGCACATAATAAGAATTATCCTCTTCGCGCACTTTTGAAAGGTTCATGGTTTTGATATCGCGTGATAAGGTAGCCTGAGTAACTTGGATATCATTTTCCGCTAATAAGGCTTGTAATTCAGCTTGAGTGTGGATTTTGTTTTTTGAAACGAGGGCGCGGATAAGTTGGTGTCTGTGTTCTGATTTGTTCATAAAGTAAGTACTCCTTTTACAAGGTACAGTAGCGTGGACTGAACGATAACGTCAGTCGGGTGGTAGGCGGTATTGTCACGTATGATGATTTCAAAGTCAGTAAGATAAAGAACTAGATGGAGAGATTCTCCTTCTTTTAACTTGTCACTAGTTGGGTGCAGATAAACTGGGTAGCAATCTGTTCATCTACATTGATGTTCTTTAATGACAGTGAATCATTCAATTTGGGTAGCTTTTTGTCACGGCGTTTTGTGAATTTACTCTAAATGTAATTCACAGAGATTTCCAACATGTGGTCTGGTAGCGTGTATGATAAATGGTTACACATGTTGGTTAGAGGGAGTATCTTTTGTCTAAGTTCTATCTAGGGGCTTCTATAATGCTTTAAGATGAACTGGATTTGATACGAAGTTTATGTTTGATTCGACTGTTCAAGAGGAAAACTTTGGTTATAGGAAGTTCAATGGTCAAATTCATTGACTTTTCCTTTGAATATTTCCATATTGAAAGTCTGGTAGATTATACCTTTTGACAAGGTAGGATAAGACTAGACTGTGCTAAATCAACAGTCAACTGATAGTCTGTATTATCTCGAATTGTAATCTCAAAGTCTGTTGTGTAGAGAACCAAACGGAGAGTATCTCCTTCTTTAAGTTTGTAGATAGTTGGTTGAAGCTCTAGCTTGAAGTCCATCCATTCATTTGATTGGATTTCTTCAATCGTCAAGAGATTGGTTTGATTTTGAAGATTAAGGTAGCCTTTGGTGAGGACACGTTGGGCACTTGGGTTGAATGGTAGTTCACAGAGATTTTCTAACATATGGTAACGACCATTATCAATGGTTCTAGCACTTAAAATAGCTGGATAAGGCTGTAGATATTTCTTTTGTCCAAGTTCTAACAGTTGGGCTGATAATAGGCCCTTGTTCGTACTCGATTTGACACGAAGTTTCAGCTCCACTCGCCCATTTAAGTGAATGTCTTGACTTACTGGAAGGTCAATGGTGATCTGATTAGCTTTTCCTTGGTAAAGTTCAGTGTTAAAGGTCTGGTAAGTCTTGCCATAACGCTCAAAATCTTTTTGATCATATTGGTTCTGAATCACTTTTTCTTCAGTTCCAAGAGAGAAGGTATGCAGTTCATCTTGCTTGCCAAAGTCATCAAGACTCTGCCATATTTGTGGTTCGGTATTGTCCTGCCAGATAACAGTCGGAAGTTGATAGTCTGAGTCAAGTCCTAATAATTTCTTACTTAACAAGGCATTCATGGACTCGCGGAAGTCGATCGACTGCCAGTTGTTCATATAGACATGGGCACCATGATGGAAAAAGAGGTGTTTATTGATATGGCTAGGAAGGGCATGAAACATCTGGTAAACATGAAGAGGTTTGACGTTCCAATCCTGGGAACCATGCGTAAAGACGACCTCAGCTTGAACCTTGTGAGCATTGAGCAGATAGTTGCGGTCATGCCAAAACTGATTGTAGTCACCAGTCTTGCGATCGAGTTTCTCTTTAACCTTTTCTATGTCTGCTTGATGAGCTTCGTTGCCACGGATATAGTCACCAGCTTGGAGGTTGCGAGAGTAGGTCAATTCAGCAAGTGAGTCAAAATCCTCACCTGGATAGCCCCCTGGGCTGGTCACTAGACCATTTTCTCGATAGTAGTTGTACCAAGAGGAAATTCCTGCTTCCGCGATGATGACTTCTAAGCCATCAACACCAGTGGTAGCGAGACCATTGGACATGGTGCCTAGATAGGAAATACCTGTTGTTGCGACTCTCCCGTTTGACCAGTCAGCCTTGACTTGGCGTTTGCGCGTGTGGTCCGTGAAAGCACGGCAACGACCATTGAGCCAGTCAATGACATTTTTATAAGCTTCAATCTGCTGGTAGTCACCATTGGTCATGAGCCCTTGGGAATCCTTGGTACCAACACCCGATACATAGAGATTGGCAAATCCACGTGGGAGGAAGTAGTCATTTAGAGTATATGAGCTATTGATATGAGATAGCTTTTCTTCAGCTTCTGAGACGACTTCTGCTTGACCATGAGGTTCGACTAAATTCAGCTTAGGTTCCTCAAGTTCAATGGTGTGGGGCGGTTTGACCTCAAGCTCTCCCTCCATTTTGTAGAGAGCCTTGTCACTGGCTTTATCGTTGGTCCCTTGGTGATAAGGGCTGGCAGTCATGACTGAAGGAATCTGTCCATCATAACGCGGGCGAATAATGCTGACCTTGACTAAGTCAGGGAGACCGTCTTTATCAGTATCCACACAACTTTCGACATACACGACTTCACGAATGACATCATGAGTAGAGAAGGTTGCCAAGCTCTTACCGTTAAAGTAGTGGTAGTGATTATCTTCTGAAATGAGTCCATCACTAATAAGCTGATCGATGAGCGTGTTTCCTTTTTTCGTTCGCGTATTGAGCAATTGATAAAGATTTTCAATGAGATCTCCATAAACAATAGGAAAACCAGTTTCTTTACGAAACTGTTCGGCATCCTCAAAGTCAACAAGATAGCTAAAACCTAAAAGTTGAAAAACTACTGTGTAGAAAATCTCGGCAGTTAACTCACGGTCTGACTGGAAAAAAGTTACTAAATCTGTTTCTTTATCCGCAGCCAAAGTCGATAAGGCATAATCCGTGTTAGAATAAGTGAAAAAACTCCAACGAATGAAGTCTTCAAACTGTCTTTTTAAGGACAGTTGGGGTGACAGCTTTAGACCAAGACCTTCTAATTCCTCAAATCGTTGAGAACTAGTGGTTGGTTGGTAGCTGAATTGATTAAAACGCATGTTTCTCTCCTTTGAAAACAGACTGGATTTATTATATCAAAAAAGAGGGAAAAATGGAATAAATAAACTTAAATGAAATAAATTTCTTAAACCAGCATATCAATTTAGTAAGTTATTATAAAATGCTGAATAAATACCATAGAAGTAAGCCTTTTTCTAGAGATTTTTATATGTAAAACTGCATATAACTCCTATCTTTAATATTCTTCGTTTGGTATAAATATATCTAAATTTACATTTAAAACTATTATATAATATTAATTTTTTATTTCTTTCCTCTGAGAAATGAAGAACTTAACAGTAAGAAGAGAAGAAGTTTGTAACTGATGATAGTGAAAAGAAAGTGCAGAGTTGCTTCAATATCCAACTTTAAATGGTATAATAGTAGTAAAACGAAAGCAAGGAGGAGAAGAAATGATTGCACAGCTCGACACTAAGACTGTTTATAGTTTTATGGAAAGTGTGGTTTCGATTGAAAAATATGTACAAACGGCTAAAGAGTATGGCTATTCTCACCTTGCTATCATGGATGTGGATAATCTCTATGGGGCCTATCACTTTTTAGAGGTGACTCGAAAATATGGAATCCAACCTTTAATTGGTCTTGAAATGACCTTAATTATAGATGAGAAGGCGATCTCTTTCCGTTTTCTAGCCCTATCCACTAAAGGTTATCAAGAGTTGATGAAGTTATCCACTTTAAAAATGACTGGACGGAAAAATTGGTCTGACTTCACCTCCCACCTCGAAGATGTGGCCATTATTGTTCCCTATTTTAATGGGGTCGAACAGTTGGATTTGGGGCATGATTATTTTATCGGTGTCAGTCCAGATACTCCTCAAGAAGTCTTTACTAGCCCCATTCTTCCACTCTATCAGGTCAACTCTTTTGAAAAAGAAGATAGTCAAGTTTTACAAATCTTGTCAGCAGTCAAGGACAATATCAGTCTGAGAGAAGTGGATCTGCATTCACAACAAGGGATTTTTTTGCCTGCCTCAGACTTGGAAGCAGGGTTTAAAAATCGCTTCCCTCAGGCGCTTGCCAATCTCCAAGGTCTGATAGAGAATGTAAGCTATCAAATCGACCCAAGTTTAAAACTCCCTCGCTTTAATCCTGAAAGACCAGCGGTCGAAGAACTTAGAGAGAGAGCTGAGCAAGGCTTGAGTAACAAGGGGCTAACCTCAGCTCTCTATCGTGAGCGACTAAATGAAGAATTAGCTGTGATTCATGATATGGGCTTTGACGATTATTTCCTTGTAGTTTGGGATTTGCTCCGTTTTGGACGTTCCCAAGGATATTATATGGGAATGGGGCGTGGTTCTGCGGTTGGTAGTCTGGTGGCTTACTCACTGGATATCACAGGGATTGATCCGGTTGAAAAGAACCTGATTTTCGAGCGCTTTTTAAATCGTGAGCGCTATACCATGCCTGATATCGATATCGACATTCCTGACCTCTATAGGCCGGAGTTCATTCGCTATGTTCGTGATCGCTATGGCAGTCAACATGTGGCACAGATTGTCACTTATTCGACCTTTGGAGCAAAACAGGCAATTCGTGATGTTTTCAAACGCTATGGCGTTCCAGAGTACGAATTAACAAATATTACGAAAAAAATCAGTTTCCGAGATACGCTAACGACGGCCTATGAAAAGAATTTGCAATTTAAACAGGTCATCCATAGCAAGATTGAATACCAAAAAGCTTTTGAGATTGCTCGAAAGATTGAAGGGTATCCTCGTCAGACCTCTATCCATGCGGCCGGAGTCGTTATGAGTGACCAAGACTTGACGGACTATATTCCTCTAAAATATGGTGAGGATATGCTGATTACCCAGTATGATGCTCATGGTGTCGAAGCTAATGGCCTTTTAAAAATGGATTTCCTAGGTCTACGTAACCTAACTTTTGTCCAAAAAATGCAGGAATTACTGGCTGAGTCAGAAGGTATTAATCTGAAAATCGAAGAGATTGACTTGGAAGACAAAGAAACTCTGGCTCTCTTTGCTGCTGGAAATACCAAGGGGATTTTCCAATTTGAACAACCTGGCGCCATTCGACTCTTGAAACGAGTTCAGCCGCAAGTCTTTGAAGAGGTAGTAGCAACGACATCCCTCAACAGACCAGGTGCTAGTGATTATATTGATAACTTTGTCGCTCGTAAGCACGGGAAAGAAAAGGTGACGGTGTTAGACCCTGCCTTGGAGGACATTCTGTCATCAACCTATGGTATTATGCTCTACCAAGAGCAAGTCATGCAGGTTGCTCAGCGTTTTGGAGGTTTCAGTCTTGGTAAAGCCGACATTCTCAGACGAGCCATGGGTAAGAAAAATGCTAAAGAGATGCATTTGATGAGGGAAGATTTTATCATAGGAGCTATGAAATTGGGGCATACAGAAGAAAAGGCCAAGCAAGTTTTTGCAGTGATGGAAAAGTTTGCAGGCTATGGATTTAACCGATCCCACGCTTATGCCTACTCAGCGCTGGCTTTTCAACTAGCTTATTTCAAGACACACTATCCTGCTATTTTCTTCCAAGTCATGTTGAATTATTCAAGCAGTGATTACATTGTAGATGCATTGCAGATGGGCTTTGAAGTAGCTCCCTTAGCAATCAACAGCATTCCCTATCATGATAAAATTGCTCAGAAGAAAATCTATCTTGGTTTGAAAGCTATTAAAGGGATGCCGAGAGATTTGTCTTACTGGATTATTGAAAATCGTCCTTTTTCAAGCATTGAAGATTTCGTCACACGTCTTCCCAAGAATTACAAGAAACTGTCGCTTTTGACGCCTTTGGTTGAACTGGGGCTTTTTGATGAATTTGACAAGAATCGTCAGAAAATCTTAGTCAACCTACCAAACTTATTTGTTTTTGTTGAGGAATTAGGTGGACTTTTTGCAGATACAAATTATAGTTGGACTGAAGCTGATGATTTTACTGAGGCAGAGAAATTTTACAAAGAGCAGGAACTGATTGGGGTAGGTATCAGTTCACATCCTCTCCAAACTCTTGCCAAACAAGCTCTATATCCAACGACGCCAATCACTAATCTAACCGAGGGAGCTCAAGCCACTCTCCTAGTTGAAGTTCAAAAGATTAAAGTGATTCGAACCAAAAAAGGCGAGAGTATGGCCTTTCTACAGGTTCATGATAGTAAGTCTCGGATGGATGTAACTGTATTTTCAGACCAATATAGAAAATTTGCTTCCAATTTATCCGAAGGGAAATTTTACTACATCAATGGCAAAGTTCAATCTCGAGATGGTCGTCTGCAAATGATTGCACAAGATTTGAAAGAAGCAGTGGCAGAACGATTCTGGATTCAAGTTAAAAATCATGAATACGATAAAGAGATTTCAAATATCCTAGAACAATACAAAGGCCCAATTCCTGTCATTATCAGGTATGAAGAGGAACAAAAAACAGTTGTTTCTACTCAACATTTTGTAAGAAAAGATTCTGCTCTAGAGGAAAAATTAGAGGGAATTGCTATGAAAACGATTTATCGCTAAAAATACGGAAAATAGAAGAATTTTCGATTTAAATGTGGTATAATCAGTAAGAATGTTAAAAGAAAAAGGAGCATAAACCAAATGAAACGTATTGCTGTTTTGACCAGTGGTGGAGACGCCCCTGGTATGAATGCTGCCATCCGTGCAGTAGTTCGCCAAGCAATCTCAGAAGGAATGGAAGTTTTTGGTATCTATGATGGGTACGCTGGTATGGTTGCCGGTGAAATTTATCCACTTGATGCTGCTTCAGTAGGAGACATCATTTCTCGTGGTGGTACTTTCCTTCACTCTGCTCGTTACCCCGAGTTTGCACAACTTGAAGGCCAACTTAAAGGGATTGAGCAATTGAAAAAACACGGTATCGAAGGAGTCGTAGTTATCGGTGGAGACGGTTCTTATCACGGAGCTATGCGCTTGACGGAACATGGGTTCCCTGCTATTGGACTTCCAGGTACAATCGATAACGATATCGTAGGGACTGACTTTACAATCGGATTTGATACTGCAGTTACGACTGCAATGGATGCGATTGATAAGATTCGTGATACATCATCAAGTCACCGTCGTACTTTCGTTGTTGAAGTAATGGGACGTAACGCTGGTGATATCGCTCTTTGGGCTGGTATCGCAACTGGTGCTGATGAAATTATCATCCCTGAGGAAGGCTTCAAGATGGAAGATATCGTAGCTAGTATCAAAGCTGGTTATGAGCACGGTAAAAAACACAACATTATCGTTTTGGCAGAAGGTGTTATGTCAGCAGCTGAATTTGGTCAAAAACTAAAAGAAGCAGGAGACACTAGTGACCTTCGTGTAACAGAACTTGGTCACATCCAACGTGGTGGATCACCAACTGCGCGTGACCGTGTATTGGCATCACGTATGGGGGCACACGCTGTTAAACTCCTTAAACAAGGAATCGGTGGTGTCGCTGTTGGTATCCGTAACGAAAAAATGGTTGAGAATCCAATCCTTGGTACAGCAGAAGAAGGAGCTTTGTTTAGCTTAACTGCAGAAGGTAAGATTATTGTTAACAACCCTCATAAAGCTGATCTTGAACTTTCTGCTTTGAACAAGAGCTTGTCCTAATCAACTTTCATTAATTTGGTAACATGACCATAAAAGGTCGAATTATATAAAGGAGTCACAAAAATCATGAACAAACGTGTAAAAATCGTTGCAACTTTAGGTCCTGCGGTTGAAATCCGTGGTGGTAAAAAATTCGGTGAAGACGGATACTGGGGTGAAAAACTTGACGTTGAAGCTTCAGCTCAAAATATTGCTAAATTGATTGAAGCAGGAGCAAACACTTTCCGTTTCAACTTCTCACACGGTGACCACCAAGAACAAGGTGAGCGTATGGCAACTGTTAAACTTGCTGAAAAACTTGCAGGTAAAAAAGTTGGTTTCCTTCTTGATACTAAAGGACCTGAAATCCGTACAGAATTGTTTGAAGGTGACGCAAAAGAGTACTCATACAAAACTGGTGAAAAAATCCGTGTTGCAACTAAACAAGGAATCAAATCAACTCGTGATGTGATTGCTTTGAACGTTGCTGGTGCCCTTGATATCTACGATGATGTTGAAGTTGGTCACCAAGTTTTGGTTGACGATGGTAAATTGGGTCTTCGTGTTTTCGCAAAAGACGATGCAACTCGTGAATTTGAAGTAGTCGTTGAAAATGACGGTATCATTGCTAAGCAGAAAGGTGTAAACATTCCTAACACTAAAATTCCTTTCCCAGCACTTGCTGAACGTGATAACGATGATATCCGTTTCGGTTTGGAACAAGGTATCAACTTCATCGCGATTTCATTCGTACGTACTGCAAAAGACGTCGACGAAGTTCGTGCAATCTGTGAAGAAACTGGTAATGGTCACGTTCAATTGTTTGCAAAAATCGAAAACCAACAAGGTATCGATAACTTGGATGAAATCATTGAAGCTGCTGACGGTATCATGATCGCTCGTGGTGACATGGGTATCGAAGTACCATTCGAAATGGTTCCAGTTTATCAAAAAATGATCATCACTAAAGTGAACGCAGCAGGTAAAGTTGTTATCACAGCAACAAACATGCTTGAAACAATGACTGAAAAACCACGTGCAACTCGTTCAGAAGTATCAGACGTATTTAACGCTGTTATCGACGGAACTGACGCTACAATGCTTTCAGGTGAGTCTGCAAACGGTAAATACCCACTTGAGTCAGTAACAACAATGGCTACAATTGACAAGAACGCACAAACTCTTCTTAACGAATACGGACGTTTGAACTCAGATACTTTCGAACGTAACTCTAAGACAGAAGTTATGGCTTCAGCTGTTAAAGATGCTACAAACTCAATGAACATCAAATTGGTTGTTACCCTTACTAAGACTGGTCACACAGCTCGTTTGATTTCTAAATACCGTCCAAATGCTGATATCTTGGCATTGACATTCGACGAATTGACAGAGCGTGGATTGATGTTGAACTGGGGTGTTATCCCAATGTTGACTGAAGCTCCATCATCAACTGATGATATGTTCGAAATCGCTGAACGTAAAGCAGTTGAAGCAGGCCTTGTAGAATCTGGTGACGATATTGTTATCGTTGCAGGTGTGCCACTTGGCGAAGCTGTTCGTACAAACACAATGCGTATCCGTACAGTACGTTAATCTAACACAAAAACCTATCATTTCAGGCTGAAAAGCTTGAGTGATAGGTCTTTTTTTATCAAAATGAGATGGTATTTAGTAAATAGGAATGGGAAAAAACTGAAAATTATGGTATAATAGAATGAAAAGACCTTTTTAGTAAATTTTGAAAGAGTAAAACATGAGAAAAATTGTCATCAATGGTGGACGTCCATTGCAAGGTGAGATCACCATTAGTGGTGCTAAAAATAGTGTTGTAGCGCTTATTCCAGCTATTATCTTATCAGATGATATTGTCACTTTAGATTGTGTTCCAGATATTTCAGACGTTGCTAGTCTTGTCGAAATCATGGAAATTATGGGGGCGACTGTTAAGCGTTATGAGGATGTCTTGGAGATTGATCCAAGAGGTGTTCAAAACATTCCTATGCCTTATGGCAAGATTAATAGCTTGCGTGCTTCTTATTATTTCTACGGAAGTCTTTTAGGTCGCTTTGGTGAAGCTACAGTTGGACTTCCTGGTGGATGTGATCTGGGGCCTCGTCCGATTGACCTTCACTTAAAAGCCTTTGAAGCCATGGGTGCTAAGGTCAGCTATGAGGGAGATAATATGAATTTATCTGCCCAAGGTAAGGGGCTTCATGGCGCAAGTATTTACATGGATACCGTCAGCGTTGGTGCAACGATTAACACTATGATTGCTGCGGTTAAAGCTAAGGGACGCACTGTCATTGAAAATGCGGCTCGTGAACCGGAAATTATCGATGTTGCTACCCTTTTGAACAACATGGGGGCCCATATTCGTGGTGCAGGAACTGATATTATCATTATTGATGGTGTCGAGAAACTTCATG
This sequence comes from Streptococcus sp. 27098_8_23, assembly GCF_041432195.1. Classification (GTDB taxonomy): domain Bacteria; phylum Bacillota; class Bacilli; order Lactobacillales; family Streptococcaceae; genus Streptococcus. Next base: position 356,699 of record NZ_JAPVZF010000001.1, read on the forward strand.
GAACGCGTCACCAGGTTATTCCAGACCGTATCGAAGCAGGAACCTATATTTCACTTGCTGCAGCAGTAGGAAAAGGAATTCGTATTAACAACGTTCTTTATGAGCATCTTGAAGGCTTTATCGCCAAACTAGAGGAAATGGGCGTTCGTATGACGGTCTCAGAAGACAGTATCTTCGTTGAAGAACAGTCTGGTTTAAAGGCCATCAATATCAAAACAGCTCCCTATCCAGGGTTTGCAACCGATTTGCAACAGCCTATCACGCCACTTTTACTAACTGCCCAAGGTCGTGGAACCATTATTGATACGATTTATGAGAAACGTGTTAATCATGTCTTTGAGTTAGCAAAAATGGATGCGGATATTACGACTACAAACGATCACATTATTTACAACGGTGGTCGTAAGTTACAAGGGGCAAGTGTAAAAGCTACAGACTTGCGAGCTGGTGCTGCACTTGTCATCGCTGGTTTGATGGCTCAGGGCCAGACTGAAATTACGAATATTGAGTTTATCCTTCGTGGCTACTCAGATATTATTGAAAAATTGCGTAGTCTTGGAGCAGATATTACACTCGTTGAAGACTAAGCCGTTGAGGTGATTATGAATATTTGGACCAAATTAGCAATGTTTTCTTTTTTTGAAACGGAGCGCTTGTATTTGCGTCCTTTCTTTTTTAGTGACAGTCAAGCGTTTTTCGAGATTGCTTCAAACCCTGAGAATTTACAGTTTATTTTTCCCAGTCAAGCAAGTTTGGAAGAAAGTCAGTACGCCCTTGCTAACTATTTTATGAAGAATCCTCTAGGTGTTTGGGCAATTTGTCTCCAAGGAAATCAGGAAATGATTGGCTCCATTAAATTTGAAAAGATTGATGAAATCAATAAAGAAGCAGAAATTGGTTACTTCTTAAAAAAGGATTCTTGGTCACAAGGTTTTATGACAGAAGTGGTTACCAAGCTATGTCAGCTTTCATTTGAAGAATTTGGTTTAAAACAATTATCCATCATCACTCATTTGGAAAATCAAGCTAGTCAAAAAGTAGCCTTAAAATCAGGCTTTAACCTCGTCCGACAGTTTAAGGGGAGCGATCGCTATACGCGAAAAATGAGGGACTATCTTGAATTTCGATACATAAAAGGAGAATTCAATGAGTAAACACCAGGAAATTTTGTCCTATCTGGAAGAGTTGCCAATTGGGAAGAGAGTTAGTGTTCGCAGTATTTCCAATCACCTAGGTGTTAGTGACGGAACAGCCTACCGAGCTATCAAAGAAGCTGAAAATCGTGGCATCGTTGAAACTCGGCCACGTAGTGGAACCATACGGGTAAAGTCCCAGAAAGTGGCTATTGAGAGGCTAACCTATGCTGAAATTGCTGAAGTCACCTCATCTGAAGTTTTAGCTGGTCAGGAAGGGCTGGAGAGAGAGTTTAGTAAATTCTCCATTGGGGCTATGACAGAGCAAAATATCCTGTCCTATCTCCATGATGGCGGTCTTTTGATCGTAGGAGACCGCACTCGCATTCAACTTTTAGCCTTGGAAAATGAAAATGCAGTCCTTGTAACGGGTGGTTTTCATGTGCAGGACGATGTTCTTGAGTTGGCTAATAAAAAAGGGATTCCAGTTCTAAGAAGTAAACATGACACTTTTACAGTAGCGACCATGATTAACAAGGCCCTCTCAAATGTTCAAATCAAAACAGACATTTTAACAGTCGAAAAGCTCTATCGTCCCAGTCATGAGTATGGTTTTTTGAGAGAGACGGATACAGTCAAAGACTATCTAGACTTGGTCCGTAAGAACAGAAGTAGTCGTTTCCCAGTCATTAACCAACACCAAGTGGTTGTTGGGGTTGTTACTATGCGCGACGCAGGAGATAAATCCCCTAGCACGACGATTGACAAGGTGATGACACGTAGTATCTTTGTAACAGGCTTAGCAACCAATATTGCCAATGTCAGTCAACGAATGATTGCAGAAGACTTTGAGATGGTTCCGGTAGTCAGAAGTAACCAAACCTTACTCGGTGTCGTAACACGACGAGATGTCATGGAAAAGATGAGCCGTTCCCAAGTTTCTGCCTTGCCAACTTTCTCAGAGCAAATTGGGCAAAAACTTTCTTATCATCATGATGAAGTCGTTATTACTGTTGAGCCCTTCATGCTGGAGAAAAATGGTGTTCTTGCTAATGGTGTCTTGGCTGAAATTCTCAACCATATGACTCAAGACCTCGTTGTGAATAGTGGACGTAATCTCATCATTGAACAGATGTTGATTTATTTCTTGCAGGCTGTACAGATAGATGATACTCTGCGGATTCAGGCTCGAATTATTCACCACACGAGACGTTCAGCTATTATTGATTATGATATTTATCATGGTCATCAGATTGTTTCAAAAGCAAATGTTACGGTTAAAATTAATTAGAATCTAGGAGAAAAAATGATAACTTTAAAATCAGCACGTGAAATCGAAGCCATGGACAAGGCTGGTGATTTCCTAGCAAGTATCCATATCGGCTTACGTGATTTGATTAAGCCAGGCGTGGATATGTGGGAAGTTGAAGAGTACGTTCGTCGACGTTGTAAAGAGGAGAATTTCCTTCCTTTACAGATTGGAGTAGATGGTGCAGTCATGGATTACCCCTATGCCACTTGTTGCTCTCTCAATGACGAAGTAGCTCACGCTTTTCCACGTCATTACATCTTGAAAGATGGTGATTTGCTCAAGGTTGACATGGTACTGGGTGGTCCGATTGCCAAATCCGACCTCAATGTCTCTAAACTCAATTTCAACAATGTTGAGCAAATGAAAAAATACACCCAAAGTTATACTGGTGGTTTAGCTGACTCATGTTGGGCTTATGCGGTTGGTACACCGTCTGAAGAAGTGAAAAACCTGATGGACGTGACCAAGGAAGCTATGTATAAAGGGATTGAGCAAGCAGTTGTTGGCAATCGTATCGGTGATATCGGTGCAGCCATTCAAGAATACGCTGAAAGTCGCGGTTACGGTGTCGTTCGCGATTTGGTTGGTCATGGTGTTGGTCCAACTATGCACGAGGAGCCAATGGTTCCTAACTACGGTATTGCAGGCCGTGGACTCCGCCTCCGTGAAGGAATGGTACTAACCATTGAACCCATGATCAATACTGGTGACTGGGAAATCGATACAGATATGAAGACTGGCTGGGCTCATAAGACTATAGATGGCTGCCTGTCTTGCCAATATGAACACCAGTTCGTGATTACCAAAGACGGTCCAGTTATCTTGACTAGTCAAGGTGAAGAAGGAACGTATTAAAAAAAGGAGCTTAGCTCCTTTTTTTGTGTCAAATTTTATCAAAATAAATAAGCGTAGCAGACTTCTTACAAATTTATTCTTTTGTAGTAAAATAGGATTAGAATTTTAAGAAAGTAGGTAATTCGTTGGAGTCGATTATATTTCTAGTATCCGTTTTTTTAGCAGGTATCCTGTCCTTCTTTTCACCCTGTATCTTTCCTTTGCTACCTGTCTATGCTGGTATTTTACTGGATGATCAGGGAAATTCGAAAAGCTTTCGCTTTTTTGGAAGAGACGTTGCATGGTCTGGTTTAATTCGAACCTTGTGCTTTATTGCAGGAATCTCCCTCATTTTCTTTATTTTGGGATTTGGAGCTGGATTCCTAGGGCACATGCTCTATGCAGACTGGTTTCGTTATGCTATGGGAATAGTCATTATTCTTTTAGGGCTTCACCAGATGGAAATCTTGCATTTCAATAAACTGGAGATTCAAAAGACAGTCACCTTCAAACAATCAAAGTCTAATCACTATCTGTCAGCCTTTTTACTTGGGATAACCTTTAGTTTTGGTTGGACCCCTTGTATCGGACCAGTTTTAAGTTCGGTCTTGGCTCTGGCGGCTTCAGGTGGTAATGGTGCTTGGCAAGGAGCCGTGTTAACATTAGTATACACATTGGGAATGGCCCTTCCTTTCATTGTTTTGGCCTTGGCTTCGGGCTGGATTATGCCCTATTTTAGTAAATTAAAACCCCATATGATTCTACTAAAGAAAATCGGCGGAGCTTTGATTATTTTGATGGGATTGTTATTAATGCTAGGGCAGTTAAATGCCTTGTCAGGAATTCTTGGATAAAGGAGAAAAAATGAACAAAGTTATTTTTGCTGGATTGAGCCTCATGTCTCTATTCTTGTTGATTGCCTGTGGTGAAAAAGAAACCAAACAGACAAGCAGTCCAAAACAACCAGCTGTACAACAAATCGCAGTCGGTAAGGATGCGCCAGACTTCACCTTGCAGTCTATGGATGGCAAAGAAGTCAAGTTATCAGACTATAAAGGGAAAAAGGTCTATTTAAAATTCTGGGCTTCTTGGTGTGGACCATGTAAAAAAAGCATGCCTGAGTTGATGGAACTAGCTGCCAAACAAGATCGAGACTTTGAAATCTTGAGTGTCATTGCACCTGGTTTACAAGGTGAAAAAACAGTTCAAGACTTTCCAAAATGGTACCAAGAACAAGGCTACAAGGATATTCCAGTTCTATATGATACGCAAGCAACTACCTTCCAAGCCTACCAAATTCGTAGTATTCCAACAGAATACTTGATTGACAGTCAAGGTAAAATCGGAAAAATCCAATTTGGTGCTATTAGCAACGCTGATGCAGAAGCAGCATTTAAAGAAATGAAATAAAGAAAAAATCGCGATTATTCGCGATTTTTTTATAGTTTTTCATTGATAAAGCGGATAAATTGATTCCACCAAACCTTCAAAAAGAAGGCTTTTTCTACTTTCTTTTCAGAAACCATTTCAAAAGATGGTTTGTCAGAAGTGAGATAGCCCTGGCCGACCAAATCCTGATCATCATAGGTCAGAGTACCAACAACCTTGCCTTCTTCCAATGGAGCCATTTCTGATGTTGATTTCGGTGTGAATTGGAGGGCTGGTGTAGTACCGCTTCCGATGCGTTGGACGATGGAAATATCTGACTTAGCGACAGCTGTCACATTATCTTCTTTACCATCCAGAACTGTTACTTTACTATCGTTGTATGCTTCACCTTTCTGAACGACAGTTTTTAAGGCAAAGTTTGCAGAAATATAATCTAAAAGTGCAGAAGTTGCGGTAAAACGCGCATAAGGGTTGGTATCTTGTTGATCTGCATTCAAAACAACCGTAATAATACGCATCCCTTTCTCAACAGTTGTTCCAACGAATGAAGCGCCAGCTTTATCAGTAGTACCTGTCTTTAGTCCATCGATACCACCACGATAGGCAGGCATTCCTTCCAACATATAGTTGGTTGAGTGGATTTCAAGTCCTGCAAAGGTAGAAGTTGGCTTTTTGGTGATTTCCAAAACTTGAGGATAATCTCGGATGAGGTTACGAGCGACGATTGCAACATCGTAGGCACTCAACTTGTTTTCATCGTCTTTTTTAGAACCAGGATAGATATTATCGCCAAGGGTCTCATTATTTAAACCAGTTGTGTTTACAATAGTTGCATCTTGAATTCCCCATTCAAGAAGTTTAGCCCTCATTTTGTCTACAAAGTCTTTCTCAGAACCAGCAATCTTTTCTGCTAGTGCAATGGCAGCGCTGTTTGCACTGGATACCATTGTAGCCTCTAATAGTTGTTCAACAGTATAATTTCGAGCTTCCATAGGGAGGTTACTCGCCTCAGAATTAGTTGTAAGTTTGTAAGGATAGTCCGAAATATCAACAGGTGTAGATAGGCTGATAGTTCCTTGTTCCAGAGCTTCATAGACCAAATAAACTGTAACCAGTTTGGTAATGGAAGCAATTTCTACAGGCTGATTTGCATCTTTTTCATAGAGGATTTTTCCAGTTGTAGCTTCGACGGCAATGGCATGTTTAGCAGCAACATCAAACTCCTGAGCAGAAACAGTAGAAGCTGTTCCAAAAACTAAAAGTGTCATAAAAGATAAAATTATTTTTTTCATATTAGCTTTATTTTATCATAAAGAAAAAAAATATTCTCGCTTTTTTACTAAAGCCAACTTATCTTTTTCAGAAATATGGTAAAATAGAGAGAAGGAGGATACCTATGTTCCGTAGAAACAAATTATTTTTTTGGACAGCTGAAATTTTATTATTAACACTGATTTTCTATCTTTGGAGAGAAATGGGAGCCATCATTACTCCCTTCGTAACGGTTGTGAATACCATCATGATCCCATTTTTGCTTGGTGGATTTTTTTACTATATTACAAATCCAATCGTTACTTTCTTAGAAAAGAGATGTAAAATTAATCGTCTAATTGGTGTCTTGGTTACTCTTTGTGCCTTAATTGGTGCTATCGTTGTAGGGGTCGTTTATCTCTTGCCGATTTTGATTAATCAGTTGACCAGCTTGATTATTTCTAGTCAAAATATCTATAGTAGACTACAAGATTTGATCATCGATTTGTCCATGAATCCAGTCTTCCAAAATATTGATATTCAACAAACAATTCAACAACTTAATCTCTCCTATGTGGATATCCTCCAGAATATCCTTAATAGCGTCAGCAACAGTTTAGGAAGCGTTCTTTCAGCCTTGTTTAGTACAGTGCTGATTCTCATTATGACCCCTGTATTCTTGATTTACTTCTTGTTGGATGGTCATAAGTTGCTACCAATGTTGGAACGTACCGTCTTAAAACATGACAAATTGAATCTTTCTAGCCTTTTAACCAATCTCAATACAACTATAGCCCGTTATATCAGTGGAATTGCGATTGATGCGGTTATTATTGGATGTTTAGCTTATATTGGCTATAGCGTTATCGGATTAAAGTACGCCTTAGTTTTTGCTATTTTTTCTGGAATCGCAAATTTAATTCCTTATGTTGGTCCAAGTATTGGCTTGATTCCAATGGTGATTGCCAATGTGTTCACGGATCCTCATCGTATGTTGATTGCGGTTGCTTATATGCTCATTATTCAGCAGATTGATGGAAATGTTCTCTATCCACGCATCGTTGGAGGAGTTATGAAAGTGCATCCGATTACGATCTTGGTGCTCCTTTTACTGTCAAGTAATATCTACGGTGTCATAGGGATGGTCGTAGCAGTACCTACTTATTCTATTTTTAAAGAAATTACTAAGTTCCTAGCGAAGTTATATGAAAACCATAAAGAAGCTAAAGAATTGGAAAAAACAGAATCAAATTAAAATCAGGGAAACCTGATTTTTTTGATGAAAAGACTATCGCCCAAACAAAATAAGTTTGAATTCATATTGCCATAAAGAAGCAGAAGAACAGGATTTGATAAGATTTAGATTAATTCACAAAATATGTGTAAAACACTTGCAATTTAGCAGAAATTTGATAAAATAGTAAGGAAAGTTAGACTGTATTGCCTACTGTCTATCTATAAAATATATTTTATTGGAGGCTTTTACTCAAATGGCAAAAGAAAAATACGATCGTAGTAAACCACACGTTAACATTGGTACTATCGGACACGTTGACCACGGTAAAACTACTTTGACTGCAGCTATCACAACTGTATTGGCACGTCGCTTGCCTTCAGCAGTTAACCAACCTAAAGACTATGCGTCTATCGATGCTGCTCCAGAAGAACGCGAACGCGGTATCACTATCAACACTGCGCACGTTGAGTACGAAACTGAAAAACGTCACTACGCTCACATCGACGCTCCAGGACACGCGGACTACGTTAAAAACATGATCACTGGTGCCGCTCAAATGGACGGAGCTATCCTTGTAGTAGCTTCAACTGACGGACCAATGCCACAAACTCGTGAGCACATCCTTCTTTCACGTCAGGTTGGTGTTAAACACCTTATCGTCTTCATGAACAAAATTGACTTGGTAGACGACGAAGAATTGCTTGAATTGGTTGAAATGGAAATCCGTGACCTCTTGTCAGAATACGACTTCCCAGGTGACGATCTTCCAGTTATCCAAGGTTCAGCTCTTAAAGCTCTTGAAGGTGACTCTAAATACGAAGACATCATCATGGAATTGATGAACACTGTTGATGAGTACATCCCAGAACCAGAACGTGACACTGAAAAACCATTGCTTCTTCCAGTCGAAGACGTATTCTCAATCACTGGACGTGGTACAGTTGCTTCAGGACGTATCGACCGTGGTACTGTTCGTGTCAACGACGAAATCGAAATCGTTGGTATCAAAGAAGAAACTCAAAAAGCAGTTGTTACTGGTGTTGAAATGTTCCGTAAACAACTTGACGAAGGTCTTGCTGGAGATAACGTAGGTGTCCTTCTTCGTGGTGTTCAACGTGACGAAATCGAACGTGGACAAGTTATCGCTAAACCAGGTTCAATCAACCCACACACTAAATTTAAAGGTGAAGTCTACATCCTTACTAAAGAAGAAGGTGGACGTCACACTCCATTCTTCAACAACTACCGTCCACAATTCTACTTCCGTACTACTGACGTTACAGGTTCAATCGAACTTCCTGCAGGTACTGAAATGGTAATGCCTGGTGATAACGTGACTATCGACGTTGAGTTGATCCACCCAATCGCCGTAGAACAAGGTACTACATTCTCTATCCGTGAGGGTGGACGTACTGTTGGTTCAGGTATGGTTACAGAAATCGAAGCTTAATTCGATTAAGTTCCCAGAAGAACAATTATTTAAGTCAGACACTAAAAGAATCTTGCCTTGCAAGGTTCTTTTTCTTCTTACTCTATTTGAAGTGCTTCCACTCTAGCAGTATAATCGTTTTTTTGGTATAATAAAAGTTATGGAAATCGAAAAAACCAATCGTATGAACGCCCTTTTTGAATTTTATGCGGCGCTTTTGACAGACAAGCAGATGAACTATATTGAACTCTATTATGCTGATGATTATAGTCTTGCTGAGATTGCTGAAGAGTTCGGTGTCAGTCGTCAGGCTGTTTATGACAATATCAAGCGGACAGAAAAGATTCTAGAAGATTATGAGATGAAACTGCACATGTATTCGGACTACATTGTCCGCAGTCAGATTTTTGACCAGATTTTAGAGTGTTATCCCAAGGATGACTTTCTGCTGAAGCAGATAGAAATTTTAACAAGTATTGATAATAGAGAATAAGAGGAAGAAAAATGGCATTTGAAAGTTTAACAGAACGTTTACAGAACGTCTTTAAAAATTTACGTAAAAAAGGAAAAATATCTGAGGCTGATGTCCAAGAAGCAACCAAAGAGATTCGTTTGGCCTTGCTTGAAGCCGACGTTGCCTTGCCTGTTGTAAAGGACTTTATCAAGAAAGTTCGTGAACGTGCAATCGGACACGAGGTCATTGATACCCTCAATCCTGCCCAACAGATTATCAAAATCGTGGATCAGGAACTGACAGCCGTTTTAGGTTCTGATACGGCAGAGATTATCAAGTCACCTAAGATTCCGACAATCATTATGATGGTCGGTTTGCAAGGGGCTGGTAAAACGACATTTGCTGGTAAGCTGGCTAATAAACTCAAGAAGGAAGAAAATGCTCGTCCTTTGATGATTGCGGCAGATATTTATCGTCCAGCAGCCATCGATCAGTTGAAAACACTTGGACAGCAGATTGATGTTCCAGTCTTTGCTCTTGGAACAGAAGTACCAGCTGTTGAGATTGTCCGTCAAGGTTTGGAGCAAGCGCAAGCCAATCACAACGATTATGTCTTGATTGATACGGCAGGACGTTTGCAGATTGATGAGCTTTTGATGAATGAGCTTCGTGATGTTAAAGCACTGGCTCAGCCAAATGAAATCCTGCTCGTCATTGATGCCATGATTGGTCAGGAAGCGGCAAATGTTGCTCGTGAGTTTAATGCTCAGTTGGAAGTAACTGGTGTCATCCTTACCAAGATTGATGGGGATACTCGTGGTGGTGCGGCCTTGTCTGTTCGCCACATTACTGGTAAACCTATCAAGTTCACTGGTACGGGTGAAAAAATTACAGATATTGAAACCTTCCACCCAGACCGTATGTCAAGCCGTATCCTTGGTATGGGGGATATGCTCACTTTGATTGAGAAAGCCTCTCAAGAATACGATGAGCAAAAAGCTCTTGAAATGGCTGAGAAGATGCGTGAAAACACCTTTGATTTCAATGATTTCATTGATCAATTAGATCAGGTGCAAAACATGGGGCCAATGGAGGACTTGCTCAAGATGATTCCAGGTATGGCTAACAACCCTGCCCTTCAAAATATGAAGGTGGATGAGCGCCAGATTGCGCGCAAACGTGCCATTGTATCTTCCATGACACCCGAAGAGCGTGAAAATCCTGATTTGTTAAATCCAAGCCGTCGCCGTCGTATCGCTGCAGGTTCTGGAAATACCTTTGTCGAAGTCAATAAATTTATCAAAGACTTTAATCAGGCTAAACAGCTCATGCAAGGTGTCATGTCTGGGGATATGAACAAGATGATGAAGCAAATGGGAATCAATCCAAATAACCTTCCAAAAAATATGCCAAATATGGGAGGGATGGATATGTCTGCCCTTGAAGGCATGATGGGACAAGGTGGAATGCCGGATATGTCAGGTCTCGGAGGAGCAGGCATGCCAGATATGAGCCAGATGTTTGGTGGCGGACTCAAAGGTAAAATCGGCGAATTTGCTATGAAACAGTCTATGAAACGTATGGCCAACAAAATGAAAAAAGCGAAGAAAAAACGTAAATAAAAAAGGAAAGCAGAAGTGCTTTCCTTTTTTATATAAAATATGTGATTTCTATGATTAGGCAATTTTCTTACTAGAAAAATGACTAAATAGAAAGAGTAATCTCAAATCCTTGCATCCATTCGGATTTTACTGTGATTTCGATTTTTAAAGCATCTGCTAATTGTTTGACCAGATAGAGGCCCATGCCTGTTGATTTTTTCCTTGTCTCACCTGAATCACCTGTAAAACCTTTCTCAAAGATATGAGGGAAGTCACAAGCTTTAACTCCGCAGCCATTATCCCTAATAATAAGACTTGTACGTCCCTTGTCTTTTGACATAGAAATCTTGAGTTCTGGCTTATCAGAGCTATATTTAAGGGAGTTAGCTAGTATTTGAGACAGGATAAATTCAAAACTGCGTTGATCGGTGTAGCAGATTCCTTGTATGTTTTCTACCTTAATCGTAAATTTCTTTTCTTTGAGCAAGGGATCAAAGTTTTCCAAAAGTTCCTGAATACACTCTTCGAGGTCGACATCTTCAAATAGAAAATCATTTTTTTCACTTTTAACCCTGTAATAGAATAGTATCTGTGATACATTTTCTTGGATTTGATTTTTTACATAATCCAACTTAAAAGCTGTATCCTTCGGCAGCTGGTCACTTTGGTTGTCCAAAAGGAGGGAAAGAAGCGATAGAGGAAGTTTGATTTCATGAGCCCACTTTTCAACATAGTCCTCATAGTCGGCTAGTAATGAATTGAGCTTTCCTATTTCCGCCTGTTTTTGGTAGAGCGCATTTGCGATTTCCTCGAGGCTTTCTTTCTCTGAGACAGTTGATAAACGCAATAATTCCAGCTCCGTATCTATCTTAGGATTGGCTATGAAGGCTTTATAAGCAGCTGATTTTTTCCTTTCTTTTCTTATAAGTAGGAGTGATAGGATAAAAAAGAGTAGGACTGTAGCTAAAAGATAGAGCAGGATGAGAGCTTGAAACATCCTCACGTCTGAAAGCCAAAGCAGAATCGCTGTGAATAGATCAAATACTAAAAGAACAAGTAACCAGGGCAGGTAAGTAGCTAGATATTTAAGATTCTGTTTCATCTGGACTTACCTCTTCTAGCTTGTAACCAATACCTCTGACGGACTTGACTTGAAGGGCAATGCCAGCCTGTTTCATCACCTTTTTGAGCCTTGCAATATTTACTTGAAGAGCATTTTCATCGATGAACTCAGTTGTGTTCCATAGTTTCATACTTAGTTCTTCTTTTGTGACGACAGGAGCATTAGTAACCAATAAGGTTTCTAACAATTTCCCTTGATTTTGGGGGAGTATAATCGAGTGTCCGTTGATATAAAGGGTATAGGTTTGTCTATCCAGCAGAAAATTATCTTTTTCAAGTAGATTTTGTCTGCCTTCATAGCGTTTCAGGATATTTTCTATACGTGCCAAAAATCTTTCTTTCTTGAAAGGCTTTGTTAGATACTCATCTGCCCCTAATTTCAGGGCGTAAATCTCATCTTTTAGTTGTTCACGGGAGGTGAGAACCAATATGGGCACAGAGCGTTTTGACTTGAGATTTTTACAAATTTGAAAGCCAGTTTCTCCTGGTAAATTCAAATCCAGTATGATTAGATCTGTATCGTATTGAAGCACTTGTTGGCTCGTATCTTTGAAGTCAGTCAACTTATCAACTTGATAACCCGCTTTCTCTAACAAAATAACAATTTCATCTCGAATCAAGGCTTCATCTTCAATAACCAGAATATGCTTCATATCGGTTCCTCCTTTTCCTATTTTATTCTACCTTATTCATCTCTTTTGGGTTCCATTAAGGACAACAAGTATTTGTTGCTATTTTTCTTTACAATTCTGACATAGATGACTTCAAATCCAGCTAAGAGAAGTACTATCAGCATGGCTGTGATAAATTTCTGCCCCATGGCCATTCTTGCGCTAGCGGGTACTATTCCTGTGAGGAGGGAGCTCACTCCGAAGCTACTACTGATAAGTGCAAGGGCTATTGGCAGACCAAAATACCAATTGATTTGCTTTTCTGAAGATTTACAAAGAGTTTCGTAGTTTGCTCCAAGATGGATTAAGGTCTGGTATCGTCTGTAAGATTGTCTTTGTCCCATCAAAAACTGAACGCCGATGATTGTATTTGCGACAACAAGGAAGATGATAGCCAGATAGATGGTGACATAGCTGGCAGAGATAATGTAAAATAATTGTCTTCCCATATTTTGTATATAGCTTTCATAGCCAAGAGAGGTTTGATTTAGCTTTTCATTTGTATCTGAGATAGCTCTCATCAGGCCTTTTTCCTTGACTAGTTCAGGAGCCAAGATACCACTGACATAGTTCGAATAGTGACCGTCTGTATAGCTCATAAAGGTCTCATCTGGGACTATGAGGGCTACAGAAATGGTTATTTCGCGATCCGTTACAATCGGTAAAGAATGAACCTCTCCAATCAATTTTACATCATTTCCCATGACTTTGATTTGAGGTTTTGCTTTCAGAACAGAGTTGACGAGATTCTCATCGGGGAGAAAATCTTTTCCCATATACAAGTAGGCTTCCTCGCTAGTTAATTCTAGAGGAGGGAGATTGGCAGCCTTTCTAAGTTCATTGTATTCGGAAACTGGTATGAGGTGGGAAGTAGTAGACTGTTTAAATCTTTGGAGCAAAATTTCCATGTTCTTACTGCCTTTTTGCTTTTTCAACTCCTTGATGATCTCTTCGAAGGACACGGACTCGTTTTCTTTTGGTTTCCCGACTTTGATTTGTAGAATCTTTGAGAACTGTGATGCTAGTCCTTCTGCTTCAAGCTCTTTTTTAACTGTATTCACATCAAGATTTTCATCTGTATCCTGTTTGCTATCTCTAAATGTATAATCCAATACGTGGGTTTGATTGCCTGAATTGCCACTTGAAATAGCAACACCTGCTCCAAAGAGGCACAAGGCAGAGAAGATTAAGAGGGAGCAGATGGCCAGTATAGTTGAGCGCTGGATAACTAATTCCTGAATCTGTCTAAAATTATAGGCATGAAGTTTTCGATTGTTTCCAAGCTTGACCAAAAAGTCTATAAATAAACGCATACCAAAGAAGAGTAGGATAGTTCCCAGAGTTCCTAAGAGAACGGTGATTCCCATTGTTATGACATTTTCCCAAGCTCGTCTACTCATCCCCAAGTAATAGGCTGTCCCTAGAAGCAAAATTCCGAGGACGGAAGCAAGAAGGTACACCCCCTTGGGGAGTAGTTTCTTTATCCCAGAAGGAGAATAGGCAAGCAGGTTTCCGATTTCCATATTGGCCGTCTTTGCACTTAAAAGGACAAAAACAGCTAATTTTACGGCTAGGAAGCCGATGACTGTATAGACTAGAGCTGTGGTAGATAGAGAAAATTGATGTTCAATAATCCCTAGTCCCACAATTTTAGCGGTTATTAGGCTGATTAGTTCTGAAATCAAGATAGAAATTGGAAGGCCTATTCCAAGGGCAAGGACACTGTTTCTCAAATCCTCGAGCAGGAGTAGCAAGAACAGTTTGCTTCTTCGCATTCCCAGTGTGAGATAGACACCAAATTCATGTTTTCTCCTTTCCATCTGCATACTGCTTGCGAAGTAGACTAGAAAAAAGAGAATAAAGAGCGTTGCTACATAAAGAATAGGAATCATGCTAAAGAGTTTATTTACAGCATCACTTTCTATTTGTTTGAGAAAGATCATTACATCTTGATGAGACAAAGAAAGGATGATGTAAAAGGAGATAATAGAAAGAACCATGGAACTGAAGTACAAGCCATTATTTTTTCGATCTCTCTTGCTATTTGTTGAGACTAATTTAGAAAACATTGCCATCACCTCCAGCTAGGGCTGCCATGACCTTTAGTATTCTGTGGTAGAAATCTTCTTGACTTTCTCTTGGATAATCGCGACGGATTTCATGGAATAGTTTTCCGTCTTGGATAAACAAGATGCGGTTGCAAAAGCTGGCTGCAACGGAATCGTGGGTCACCATGAGAATGGTGGTTTCTTCCACTTGATTCATTTCGGATAATTTTTGCATCAAAATGGTCGCATTTTTTGAATCCAAAGCCCCTGTGGGCTCGTCTGCAAATACAATCTTAGGGTCTAAAATTAAGGCGCGCGCAGCAGCTACCCTTTGCCGTTGACCACCTGATAATTGAGAAGGGAACTTATCCAGAAGTTCAGAAATATCCAGATATTGGGAAAGTAATTCTAACCGAACCTTGCTTTCGTCGGCATCGACCTTGTGTAAAGACAAGGGGAGTAAAATATTTTCTTTGGCTGTAAGATTGTCCAAAAGCTCAAAATTCTGGAAGAGATAGCCAATTTCCTTGCCTCTATAATCTGCTAATTGGCTCCCTTTTAACTGACCTAAATCTTTTTCTTGCATTTGAATAGAGCCGTCAGTTGGCTTGATGATTGTGGCGAGACAGTTAAGAAGGGTTGTTTTCCCAGAACCGCTACTCCCCATAATTCCTAAGAACTCACCTTTTACAACTTGAAAAGATATGCCGTTTAAGGCCTTGGTGATATTCGGCTCTTTTCCATAATGCTTTTTTAATGATTCTACTCGTAAAATTGTTTCCATGTGGAACACCTCCATCTTTTGTTACTTTCATTATAATATGAATCAGAGTAGAATAACACTTACGGATGATGTAAGAAATCTTTATCGCTGACTTTTATAGTCAGGTTATTAGAGCTATACTTACTATATTATAGCATGGTTTCAGGGATTTAAAAAGAGGAGTTGAAGCTCAAGGACTTTCCATATTACAAGAATTTCTGATTTTGAAAATATGAAAGAAAAAGCCTTAGAAACATTGATTTCTAGGGATTTTTAACTTATTAACTCTATTCCCACTCAACGGTTGCAGGTGGTTTACTTGTAATGTCATAGACGATACGGTTAACGTGATCCACTTCATTAACGATACGTACAGAAATCTTTTGAAGGATTTCCCAAGGAATCTTGGCAAAGTCAGCTGTCATACCATCGATAGAAGTGATAGCGCGAATGGCGATGGTGTAGTCATAAGTACGACCATCACCCATAACACCTACTGAACGAACGCCTGTGTTGACAGTGAAGTATTGCCAGATATCGCGGTCAAGACCAGCTTTAGCGATTTCTTCACGTAGGATAGCATCAGACTCACGAACAGTTTCTAGTTTTTCCTCAGTGATTTCACCCATGACACGGATAGCGAGTCCTGGTCCTGGGAATGGTTGGCGCCATACGATGTGGTCTGGCATACCAAGCTCTGTACCGAGGGCACGGACTTCGTCTTTATAAAGAGTGTTCAATGGTTCAATCAGTTCAAACTGCATGTCTTCTGGAAGACCACCAACGTTGTGGTGTGACTTGATGGTTTGAGCTGTATCTGTACCAGACTCAATCACGTCAGTGTAAAGCGTTCCCTGAGCAAGGAATTTCACATCTTTGAGCTTGCTTGCTTCGTCATCAAAGACATAAACAAATTCGTTACCGATGATTTTACGTTTTTGCTCAGGGTCAGAAACACCAGCAAGTTTGTCAAGGAAACGTTTAGCAGCATCTGCTTTGACGATATTCAAACCAAACTTACCACCAAGCATGTCCATAACTTGATCTGCTTCACCTTTACGAAGAAGACCGTGGTCTACAAAGATACAGATCAATTGATCGCCGATTGCTTTCTGGAGAAGAACGCCAACAACAGAAGAGTCAACACCACCTGATAGGCCGAGAAGAACACGCTTGTCACCTACAGTTTCACGGATTTTCTTGATCTGCATATCGATGAAGTTATCCATTGACCAATCACCCTTAGCTTTACAGATGTTAAGAGCAAAGTTGCGAAGGATATCATTCCCGTATACAGAATGGCGAACTTCTGGGTGGAATTGGATACCATAGATGTGCTTGTCAGGGTTTTCAATAGCTGCATAAGGACAGTCAGCAGAAGTTCCAGTACGAACGAAATCAGCTGGAATCTCTGTAACAGCATCGCCATGGCTCATCAAAACAATCTGTTCTTCAGGAGTCCCTTCAAAGAGAGCAGAAGTGGTGTGGGTAAGTGGTGATTGGCCATACTCTCGGTTACCAGCATCACCTGCAGGAACAACTTTTCCTCCAAGTTTATGAGTTAAAAGTTGCATACCATAGCAGATTCCTAAAATTGGAATGCCAAGTTCAAAAATTTCTGGGTCAATATCAAATGAACCATCTTCGTATACAGAGTTTGGTCCACCAGAGAGGATGATCCCTACAGGGTTAATCGCACGAACCTCTGCGGCTGAGATTTTGTGACTTTTTAGCTCTGAAAAAACACCAATTTCACGAATACGGCGTGAAATCAGCTGGTTGTATTGGCTACCATAGTCCAGCACGATGATTTTTTCGACATCTTGCAAATCAGTTGAAATGTTGCTCATCTTTTTCCTTTCTCAAAAGAAATATCTTTTTCAATATTCTATCACAAATAGGGGCTAATTACCAACTAAACAAGGCAAAGTTTGACTTTTTCTTAGCAAATACGGTACAATGGAGAAAATAAAGAAAAGAAGTGAGAATCATGTTACCAGCTTATATGAAAATCCACGATCAGATCAAGAAGGATATAGATGAGCATCATTGGAAAATCGGAGAGAGACTTCCAAGTGAGCGAGATTTAGCTGAACAGTTTCAAGTTAGCCGGATGACATTACGCCAGGCTATCTCTCTCTTAGTTGAGGAAGGAGTTTTGGAGCGTCGTGTAGGAAGTGGGACCTTTGTCTCTAGCACTCGTGTCCAAGAAAAAATGCGGGGAACGACTAGTTTTACGGAGATAGTCAAATCTCAAGGGAAAGTCCCTTCTAGCCAGCTCATTTCTTACAGAAGAACCATTCCAAATGAGCAAGAGGTCGCAAAGCTAGGGATTACTCCGACAGAGAATATTATCCGCATGGAACGGGTGCGTTATGCTGACCAAGTACCGCTAGTCTATGAAGTCGCATCCATTCCTGAAAAATTTATTAAGGATTTCAAAAAAGAAGAAATCACCAGCCACTTCTTTCAGACCTTGCAAGAACATGGTTACCAAATTGGAAAATCCCAACAGATCATTTATGCGAGATTGGCTAAGGAAAAAATTGCCCATTACTTAGAAGTTGAGAAAGGGCATGCGATTCTGGCTTTGACTCAGGTTTCCTATCTCGATGATGGGACGGCTTTTGAATATGTTAAGAGTCAGTATGTGGGTGAACGTTTTGAATTTTATCTTGAAAACAACTAGTCTTAACAGACTAGTTTTTAGTTTCTAAGAAGATTAGAATTGTCAAAACAATTTGCCTAGGCTTGATTTTATTGCTTATTTACTATAAAATGAGAAGGAAAAACGTCAAACTTTTATATTGCAAATAGGAGAAAAAATGACAAAAACATTAAAACGTCCTGAGGTTTTATCACCTGCAGGGACTTTAGAGAAACTGAAAGTAGCTGTTCAATATGGTGCGGACGCAGTCTTCATCGGTGGACAGGCCTATGGTCTTCGTAGCCGTGCTGGGAATTTTACCTTTGAACAGATGGAAGAAGGCGTTCAGTTCGCTGCAAAGTACGGTGCCAAGGTCTATGTGGCTGCTAACATGGTCATGCATGAAGGAAATGAAGCAGGCGCTGGAGAATGGTTCCGTAAGTTGCGTGATATCGGGATTGCGGCAGTTATCGTGTCAGATCCAGCCTTGATTATGATTGCAGCAACAGAAGCACCAGGTCTTGAAATTCACCTTTCAACTCAAGCAAGTGCAACCAACTATGAAACTCTAGAGTTCTGGAAAGAACTTGGTCTAACTCGTGTGGTTTTGGCCCGTGAAGTTTCAATGGAAGAATTGGCAGAGATTCGCAAACGTACAGATGTCGAGATTGAAGCATTTGTCCATGGGGCCATGTGTATTTCTTACTCAGGTCGTTGTACGCTTTCAAACCACATGAGTATGCGTGATGCTAACCGTGGTGGTTGTTCTCAATCTTGCCGTTGGAAATACGACCTCTACGACATGCCATTCGGCCAAGAACGTAAGAGCCTTAAAGGTGAAATCCCAGAAGAATTTTCGATGTCTGCCGTAGATATGTCTATGATTGACCATATCCCAGATATGATTGAAAATGGTGTAGACAGTCTTAAGATCGAAGGTCGTATGAAGTCTATTCACTATGTTTCAACAGTAACAAACTGCTACAAGGCGGCTGTGGATGCTTATCTCGAAAGTCCTGAAAAGTTTGAGGCCATCAAACAGGACTTGGTGGACGAGATGTGGAAGGTTGCCCAGCGTGAATTGGCAACTGGATTCTACTATGGTACACCGTCTGAGAATGAGCAGTTATTTGGCGCACGTCGTAAAATTCCTGAATACAAGTTTGTCGCTGAAGTGGTTGCTTATGATGATGCGACTCAAACGGCAACCATTCGTCAACGAAATGTCATCAACGAAGGCGATCAAGTTGAGTTTTATGGACCAGGTTTCCGTCATTTTGATACTTATATCGAAGATCTTCATGATGCCAAGGGCAATAAAATCGACCGTGCTCCAAATCCAATGGAACTCTTGACAATCAAGGTCCCACAACCTGTACAAGCAGGTGACATGGTTCGTGCTCTGAAAGAAGGGCTCATCAACCTCTATAAGGAAGACGGGACAAGTGTTACAGTTCGTGCCTAGATAAGGAAAAGGGAATGATTCAAGCTCAAGGTTTATTGGTAGATGATGAAAGCAGGTGTGTTCATTATCATAGTGAAAAGGATATTGTTTCACTCCAGTGTTATGAATGCAAGAAATACTATGCATGCTATCAGTGCCACAATGCTATGGAAACGCATTTGTTTTCGCCCTATCCCTTGGTGCTTTCTGAGGATCGACCGATCTTATGTGGGGTTTGTAAGAGGACAATGACTTTCCAAGATTACCAAAAACAGATGGCTTGTCCTTACTGCAGTGCACCATTTAATCCAGGTTGTAAACAACACTATTCCTACTATTTTAAATAAAATGAATCGATCCAAGTTCTTAACTTGGATTTTTCGGTTTGTTTCAGAAAATATAGTAAAATCAAGAAAAACTCGCAATCTAAAATGGAAAAACTTTCTATAGAATAGTGTAAAAATAGCAAAAATAGAAATAAATCAGCTGAAACGCTTCCAACGTAAGTAAAAAGTTGACAAAAACAAATTTTAGGACTAAACTAAGTAAGTAAATTTTAAATAAAAGGAGAATTCATCATGAATTTAACATTTTTCGGTCTTTGTCTTGCCTGTATGGGTGTATCCCTTGCAGAAGGTATGTTGATGAACGGTTTGTTCAAATCAGCAGCTCGCCAACCAGACATCATCCCACAATTACGTAGCTTAATGATCATGGGGATTGCCTTTATTGAAGGAACGTTCTTGGTTACCCTCGTCTTTTCATTCGTCATCAAATAGACAAATGGAACGAGAAGAAAAGGGAGGATTCTAGATGGAAGAAAGTATCAATCCAACCATCAATATTGGTCCTGTTACCTTTGATTTAACCATGTTAGCCATGACCTTGTTGATTGTGGGAGTTGTTTTTGGCTTTATCTATTGGGCAAGTCGCAATATGACTTTGAAACCCAAAGGAAAGCAAAATGTACTTGAGTATTTCTATGACTTCGTTATTGGATTTACAGAACCTAACATTGGTAAAAGCTACATGAAAGACTACTCGCTCTTTTTCCTTTGTCTATTTCTATTTATGGTACTGGCAAATAACCTCGGTTTGATGGCGAAACTTCAAACTACAGATGGGACAAACCTTTGGACATCGCCAACTGCAAATCTCCAGTTTGACTTGGCCTTGTCATTTGGAATTATCCTGATGACCCATATTGAAGGGATTCGTCGCCGTGGGATTAAAAAATATCTAAAAGCCTATATCACACCTGGCTTTATGACTCCCATGAATATCTTAGAAGAGTTTACCAACTTTTTATCACTTGCCTTGCGGGTGTTCGGAAATATCTTTGCTGGAGAAGTGATGGCTAGTTTGCTAATCACTCTATCTCATCAAGCTCTATATTGGTATCCAGTTGCTTTTGGTGCTAACTTGGCTTGGACAGCCTTTTCTGTCTTTATTTCCTGCATCCAAGCCTATGTGTTTACCATGTTGTCTTCTATGTACTTAGGAAATAAGATAAATGATGGAGAAGAGTAGAAAGGAGTAACAGATGCACGTAACAGTAGGTGAATTAATTGGTAACTTTATTTTAATCGCTGGCTCTTTTATCCTTTTGATTGTCTTAGTTAAGAAATATGCGTGGTCAAACTTGACAAGTGTCTTCGAAGAAAGGGCAAATAAAATTGCTGCTGATATTGATGGAGCTGAACAAGCTCGTCAAAAAGCAGAAACTCTTGCCCAAAAACGTGAAGATGAATTGGCTGGTAGTCGCAACGAAGCCAAAACAATCATTGAAAATGCTAAAGAGACTGCAGAGAAGAGTAAAGCAGATATTCTGGCAGATGCTAAAGTAGAAGCGGGTCGCTTAAAAGAGAAGGCGAATCAAGAAATTGCTCAGAATAAAGCAGAAGCTTTGCAAAGTGTTAAGGGCGAGGTGGCAGATTTGACGATTAGTCTTGCTGTTAAAATCATCTCAAAAAACCTTGACAGTCATGCTCATAAGGAACTCATTGATCAGTATATCGATCAGCTAGGAGAAGCCTAATGGACAAGAAAACAGCAAAGGTCATTGAAAAGTACAGCATGCCTTTTGTCCAATTAGTGATTGAAAAAGGAGAAGAGGACCGGATTTTTGCAGACTTGGATCAAATCAAGCAAGTCGCAGAAGAAACGGGCTTACCTTCTTTTTTAGCTCAGGTGGCAGTTGATGAGTCTGATAAGGAAAAAACAGTTGGTTTTTTTCAAGACTCTGTCTCACCTTTAATGCAAAACTTTATTCAGGTTCTGATTTACAATCACAGAGCAAATCTTTTTTATGATATCATTGTTGATTGTTTGAATCGTCTTGAAATAGAAACCAATCATTTTGTAGTCACGATTTCCTCAGCTCATCCTTTAACGGACGAGCAGAAGGAACGTTTGCTTCCCTTGATAGAGAAAAAAATGTCTCTGAAAGTACGGAGTATCAAAGAACAAATTGATGA
This sequence comes from Streptococcus sp. 27098_8_23, assembly GCF_041432195.1. GTDB lineage: Bacteria > Bacillota > Bacilli > Lactobacillales > Streptococcaceae > Streptococcus. The sequence continues at coordinate 378,511 of NZ_JAPVZF010000001.1, forward strand.
AGGACTCATTGGTGGTTTTGTTATTTTTGCTAATCACAAGACAATTGATGTGAGTATAAAACAACAACTTCGAGTTGTTAAAGAAAATTTGAAATAGAAAGTGGTGTTCTTTTGGCAATTAACGCACAAGAAATCAGCGCTTTAATTAAGCAACAAATTGAAAATTTCAAACCCAATTTTGATGTGTCTGAAACTGGTGTTGTAACCTATATCGGGGATGGAATTGCGCGTGCTCACGGTCTTGAAAATGCCATGAGTGGAGAGCTGTTGATCTTTGAAAACGGCTCTTATGGGATGGCGCAAAACTTGGAGTCTACAGACGTTGGGATTATCATTCTTGGAGACTTTACAGATATTCGTGAAGGTGATACCATTCGCCGTACAGGTAAAATTATGGAAGTACCTGTTGGGGACAGCCTAATCGGACGTGTTGTCGACCCACTTGGTCGTCCAGTTGATGGTCTTGGTGATATCCATACTGACAAGACTCGTCCAGTGGAAGCGCCAGCTCCTGGCGTTATGCAACGTAAGTCTGTATCAGAACCATTGCAAACAGGTTTGAAAGCTATTGACGCCCTTGTTCCGATTGGTCGTGGTCAACGTGAGTTGATTATCGGTGACCGTCAGACAGGGAAAACAACTATTGCGATTGATACAATCTTGAACCAAAAAGGTCAAGATATGATCTGTATCTACGTAGCGATTGGACAAAAAGAATCAACAGTCCGTACACAAGTAGAAACACTTCGCCAGTACGGTGCCTTGGACTACACAATCGTTGTGACAGCCTCTGCTTCACAACCATCTCCATTGCTCTTCCTAGCTCCTTATGCTGGTGTAGCTATGGCAGAAGAATTTATGTACCAAGGCAAGCATGTTTTGATTGTTTATGATGATCTTTCAAAACAAGCGGTCGCTTATCGTGAGCTTTCTCTCTTGCTTCGTCGTCCACCAGGTCGTGAAGCCTTCCCAGGGGATGTTTTCTACCTTCACAGTCGTTTGCTTGAGCGCTCAGCTAAAGTTTCTGATGAGCTTGGTGGTGGATCTATTACAGCCCTACCATTTATCGAGACACAAGCGGGAGATATCTCTGCCTATATCGCAACCAACGTGATCTCTATCACTGACGGACAAATCTTCCTTGGTGATGGTCTCTTCAATGCAGGTATTCGTCCAGCCATTGATGCGGGTTCATCTGTATCCCGTGTAGGGGGTTCGGCACAAATCAAAGCCATGAAGAAAGTTGCTGGTACACTCCGTATCGACCTTGCTTCATACCGTGAGTTGGAAGCCTTCACTAAGTTTGGTTCTGACTTGGATGCAGCAACACAGGCTAAGTTAAACCGTGGACGTCGTACTGTAGAAGTATTGAAACAACCTGTTCACAAACCACTACCTGTTGAGAAACAAGTAACCATTCTCTATGCTTTGACACATGGTTTCTTGGATACGATTCCTGTAGATGACATTGTTCGTTTTGAGGAAGAGTTCCATACTTTCTTTGATGCTCATTATCCAGAGATTTTGGAAACCATTCGTGAAACAAAAGACTTGCCAGAAGAAGCAGTCTTGGATGCTGCGATTACAGAGTTTCTCAATCAATCCAGCTTCCAATAAGAATAGAGGTGTCAGATGGCAGTATCTCTAAATGATATTAAAACAAAAATCGCCTCAACAAAAAATACTAGTCAAATCACTAATGCCATGCAAATGGTATCGGCTGCTAAACTAGGTCGCTCTGAAGAAGCAGCGCGCAACTTCCAAGTTTACGCTCAGAAAGTTCGTAAGCTTTTGACGGATATTCTGCATGGTAACGGATCTGGTGGTTCAACCAATCCGATGCTCATCAGTCGCCCAGTTAAGAAAACAGGCTATATCGTTATCACTTCAGACCGTGGCTTGGTTGGAGGTTATAATGCTTCCATCCTTAAAGCCGTTATGGAGTTGAAAGAAGAATACCATCCAGATGGTAAAGATTTTGAGATAATCTGTATCGGTGGTATGGGAGCTGATTTCTTTAAGGCTCGTGGTATTCAGCCAATCTATGAACTACGTGGCTTGGCTGATCAACCTAGTTTTGATGAAGTTCGTAAAATTATTTCAAAAACGATTGAGATGTACCAAAACGAACTTTTTGATGAATTGTACGTCTGCTACAACCATCATGTCAATACTCTCACAAGTCAAATGCGTGTGGAACAAATGCTTCCGATTGTTGACTTGGATCCAAATGAAGCGGATGAAGAGTATAGCTTGACCTTTGAGTTGGAAACGAGCCGTGATGAGATTCTAGAGCAGTTGTTGCCACAGTATGCCGAAAGTATGATTTACGGGGCTATTATCGATGCCAAGACAGCTGAAAATGCTGCAGGTATGACCGCCATGCAAACGGCGACTGATAATGCCAAGAAGGTCATCAATGATTTGACAATCCAGTATAACCGTGCTAGACAGGCGGCGATTACACAAGAAATTACAGAAATCGTAGCGGGGGCTAGTGCCTTAGAATAAGGCTTTGCCTCCCTCGTATCAAAATGAACTTAGGACCTAGTTGAACTAGGAACCGACAGTATCTTATATAGAATAGGAGAAGGAGATGAGTTCAGGTAAAATTGCTCAGGTTATCGGACCCGTTGTAGACGTTTTGTTTGCAGCAGGGGAAACACTTCCTGAGATTAATAATGCACTTGTCGTCTACAAAAATGACGAAAGAAAAACAAAAATCGTCCTTGAAGTAGCCTTGGAGTTGGGTGATGGTATGGTCCGTACGATCGCCATGGAATCAACAGATGGTTTGACTCGTGGAATGGAAGTTTTGGACACAGGCCGTCCAATCTCTGTGCCAGTGGGTAAAGAAACTTTGGGACGTGTCTTCAACGTTTTGGGGGATACGATTGACTTGGATGCTCCTTTCGCTGAAGACGCTGAGCGTCAGCCAATTCATAAGAAAGCTCCAACTTTTGATGAATTGTCTACCTCATCTGAAATCTTGGAAACAGGGATTAAGGTTATCGACCTTCTTGCCCCTTACCTTAAAGGTGGGAAAGTTGGACTCTTTGGTGGTGCCGGAGTTGGTAAAACCGTCTTAATCCAAGAATTGATTCACAACATTGCTCAAGAACACGGTGGTATTTCAGTATTTACTGGTGTTGGAGAACGTACTCGAGAAGGGAACGACCTTTACTGGGAAATGAAAGAATCAGGCGTTATCGAGAAAACAGCCATGGTATTTGGTCAGATGAATGAACCACCAGGAGCCCGTATGCGTGTTGCCCTTACTGGTTTGACAATCGCCGAATACTTCCGTGATGTAGAAGGCCAAGACGTGCTTCTCTTTATCGACAATATCTTCCGTTTCACTCAGGCTGGTTCAGAAGTATCTGCCCTTTTGGGTCGTATGCCTTCGGCCGTTGGTTACCAACCAACACTTGCTACGGAAATGGGTCAATTGCAAGAACGTATCACATCAACTAAGAAGGGTTCTGTAACCTCTATCCAGGCTATCTATGTGCCAGCGGATGACTACACTGACCCTGCGCCAGCAACAGCCTTCGCTCACTTGGATTCAACAACAAACTTGGAACGTAAATTGGTACAGTTGGGTATCTACCCAGCCGTTGACCCTCTAGCTTCAAGTTCTCGTGCCTTGGCACCTGAGATTGTTGGTGAGGAGCACTACGCAGTTGCTGCTGAGGTTAAACGTGTCCTTCAACGTTACCATGAATTGCAAGATATCATTGCTATCCTTGGTATGGATGAACTTTCTGATGAAGAAAAGACCTTGGTTGCACGTGCCCGTCGTATCCAGTTCTTCTTGTCTCAAAACTTTAACGTTGCAGAACAATTTACTGGTCAACCTGGTTCTTATGTGCCAGTAGCGGAAACAGTTCGCGGCTTTAAGGAAATCCTTGAAGGAAAACATGACCAGTTACCAGAAGATGCCTTCCGTGGTGTCGGTTCAATCGAAGACGTCATTGCTAAGGCAGAGAAAATGGGATTTTAAGAGGTGATCTATGGCTCATTTAACTGTCCAGATCGTGACACCAGATGGCCTCGTCTATGATCACCATGCCAGCTTTGTATCGGTACGAACTCTGGATGGTGAGATGGGGATCTTGCCACGACATGAAAATATGATTGCGGTTCTAGCGGTTGATGAAGTGAAGGTGAAACGTATCGATGATGATACTCATGTGAACTGGATTGCAGTGAACGGAGGAATTATCGAAATTGCTAATGATATTATTACCATTGTAGCAGACTCAGCAGAGCGTGCTCGTGATATCGATATCAGTCGTGCAGAACGCGCGAAACTTCGAGCTGAACGAGAAATCGAAGAAGCTCATGACAAGCATTTGATTGACCAAGAACGTCGTGCAAAAATCGCATTGCAACGTGCTATCAACCGTATCAATGTCGGAAATAGACTATAAAAAAATGAACTTGAAACTCAAGTTCATTTTTTTTAATGTGGGAAGTTGATGCAGACTCCTTCAGGGACATGGAAGTCGTTAGAAAGCTCTGCAAGACGACCACTTTTAGGATTGCGCTTAAAGACGGTTGCGTTATCAGAATCTTGATGAACAGCAATGAGAAACTCTTGATCAGGAGTTAGGTCGAAATCACGTGGATTTTTACCATGGCTTGGTACAATCTCTAATAATTCCAAGCTACCATCAGCGAGGATTGTATAGACTGCAATGGAATCATGACCTCGGTTGGATGCATAGAGGTATTTGCCATCTTTTGAAAGACGAATGGCAGCAGTAGCATTAAAGCCTTCGTATCCATCTGGTAAGGTTGAAATAACTTGCATGCGTTCAAATTCACCAACCCCATCATAAATCAAGACCTCTATCGTGCTATTAAGTTCGCAGATGAGATAGGAAATCTTATAGTGGTGGTGGAAAACGATGTGGCGTGCACCTGCTCCAGCTTGGCTGTGATAAGTGTAGAGTTTATTTAGTTTTCCTTCTGGACTAACATCATAGGTTGTTACCTCATCTGTTCCTAGATCGCAGGTGACGAGGTACTGGTCAGGTGTTAGATCCGTAAAGTGTACATGTGGGGAAGTTTGGTTTTCATGAGGACCTTGTCCACTATGCTGAACTAGATCCGTTTGGATGAGGCTACCATCCGTTTGACGTTTATAAACCAGAACTTGACCTTTATGATAGTTGGCCCCATAAACGAGACCACGCTTTTCATCCACTGCCACATAACAATGGGGAGCGCCTTCTTCAACCACATGATTTAGCAAAGCGCCATCTGTCTTGTAAGCAGCGATTCCACCTAAGTCATCCTGGCTCCCTACGGTGTATAAGTGTTGCTGTTGGTCAAAGGCAAGGTAGGTCGGACTTGGTTCAGCAGCAAAGAGTTCAAGATTTGCAAGCTGGCCTGTTTCTGTATCAAAATCTGCCTTGTAAATCCCTTTAGATAAGCGACGAGTGTAAGTTCCAAAGTAAACAGTTTCTTTCATGTCCATACCTCTTAATAATGATAAGTTCATTATACCACAAAATGGCAGTCATGAAGCACTAGATTCATTCATGTAAGCACTTTAAAAAAGAGTTATTTTAGTCTAAAAATGGTATAATGAGAGAATGACAGAAAGGATGTATTTATGGAACATAAAGAGAAACATTTTAGCCTATCTTGGTTTTTTAAGTGGTTTTTAGATAATAAAGCCATCACTGTATTTTTAGTAACCTTGTTACTGGGGCTGAACATTTTCATTCTAAGTAAGATTAGTTTTATCTTTTTACCAGTTTTGGATTTTCTAGGAGTTGTCATGTTGCCAGTTATTTTATCTGGTTTACTTTATTACCTCCTCAATCCGATTGTTGACTGGATGGAGAAGCACAAGATCAATCGTGTCCTTGCCATTAGTATTGTTTTTGTTGTTATTGGACTCTTTATCATTTGGGGGCTTGCGGTTGCTATTCCAAATCTGCAACGTCAAGTCTTAAATTTTGCGAAGAATGTGCCGACATACCTGGAAGATGCTGATAAGGTGATCAATGACCTTGTAACCAAACGCTTGCCAGATGATTTTAGACCACAGTTGGAGCAGGTTCTTTCCAATGTTTCTAGTGAGGCGACCATGTGGGCAAGCAAAATCTCTTCTCAGGCTGTTAACTGGGTTAGCGCCTTTATCAGTAGCGTTTCCCAGGTCATTGTTGCGGTTATTATCGTACCCTTCATGCTCTTTTATCTTTTGAGAGATGGGAAAGGCTTGCGAGATTACCTGACTAAATTCATCCCAAACAAGTTAAAAGAACCTGTCGGACAAGTTTTGTCAGATGTTAATAAACAGTTGTCAAACTATGTTAGAGGGCAGGTTACAGTTGCTATTATCGTGGCAATTATGTTTATTATCTTCTTTAAGATTATTGGTCTCAGATATGCTGTGACTCTTGGTATTACGGCTGGTATCCTCAATCTAGTACCTTACTTGGGTAGTTTTCTAGCGATGTTGCCTGCTCTGGTTTTGGGCTTAATAGCGGGCCCTGTCATGCTTTTGAAAGTAATTATTGTCTTTATTGTTGAACAAACGATTGAAGGTCGCTTCGTTTCTCCGCTTATTTTAGGTAGTCAGCTAAACATTCATCCAATCAATGTCCTCTTTGTTCTCCTAACTTCAGGTTCTATGTTTGGTATTTGGGGAGTCTTGCTGGGAATTCCTGTCTATGCTTCTGCCAAGGTCGTTATCTCAGCTATCTTTAACTGGTATAAAAAAGTCAGCGGTCTGTATGAAGAAGAAGGGGAGGAAATCAAGAGTGAACAATAGTCAACGCATGCTCCAGGCTTTGGATGAACAGGATTTAACCAAATCGGATCAGTATTTTCACAAAGCCCTCGAAACAGATTCAAGTGAGGTTCTTTACGAACTAGCAAGCTATCTAGAGGGAATTGGCTTTTATCCTCAAGCAAAAGAAATTTACCAACATATCGTTACAGAATTTCCAGAAGTGAATCTGAACTTAGCAAGCATTGCTAGCGAGGATGGCAATCTTGAGGAAGCCTTTGCTTACCTTGAGGAAATCACACCCGAAAGTGACTGGTACGTGTCGGCCTTGGCCTTGAAGGCTGACCTCTATCAATTGGAAGGATTGACAGATGTAGCGCGTGAAAAGTTACTGGAAGCCTTAAACTACTCAGACGATTCCTTATTAGTTTTTGGTTTGGCTGAGTTGGATAGCGAGTTAGGGAATTATCAGGAAGCTATTCAGGGCTATGCTCAATTAGACAATCGCTCCATCTATGAGCAAACGGGTGTCTCAACCTATCAGCGAATTGGCTACGCTTATGCCCAGTTAGGTAAGTTTGAAGCTGCAACTGAATTCTTAGAAAAAGCTTTAGAATTAGAATACGATGACCAAACTGCCTTTGAACTGGCTAGTCTTTACTTTGACCAAGAAGAGTATCAAAAATCTGTTCTTTACTTTAAGCAGATTGATACTATTTCACCTGACTTTGAAGGATATGAATATGGTTATAGTCAAGCTTTGCATAAGGAACATCAGGTGGAAGAGGCCCTTCGTATCGCTAAACAAGGTTTGGAGAAAAATCCATTTGAAACTCGGCTCTTACTAGCTGCTTCTCAGTTTTCGTATGAATTACATGATCCTAGTAGTGCGGAGCAGTTTCTCCTTACTGCTAAAGAAGATGCAGAGGATACAGAAGAAATATTCCTTCGCCTTGCAACCATTTATATGGAACAAGAACGGTTTGAGGACATTATCGCTCTCCAAAGTCAAGAACCTGAAAATCTCTTGACCAAGTGGATGATTGCCCGTTCTTATCAGAAAATTGAGGATTTAGATAAGGCCTATGAGCTCTATCAACAACTATCGTCTGACCTCAAGGATAATCCTGAGTTTCTTGAGCAGTATACTTATCTCCTGCGTGAATTGGGATATTTTGAAGAAGCCAAGGTACAGGCTGAAGCTTATTTAAAAATCGTTCCAGATGATGTTCAGATGCAAGAACTCATAGAGACACTTTAAGGATTTCTAATTTTTTTAAAATCTTATTAACAGAAACGAATGACCTTGAATGAATGATTTAAAAGACCTCAGAGGTCTTTTCTTTTTTACTAATATAATATAAATGTTAGAATTTCTTATAGCCAATTTAGATGAAGTTTTGAACAATGAAAGCCTGCTAACTCCTATTAAATAAGAGTTTAAAGGTATGATTTGAACATCGAACTACTATGAAATACTTGACAAATTTATATAAGAATATATAATAATAAATAGGGGAATCTATCCCCAAAAATAAAGGAGGCAAATGTTGTGAAAGAGATTAATAAAAAACTTTCTCATGCATTCATGGCGCTATTGTTAGTAGCTTCAGTATTTATCCCAGTACTAAGAACTAGCAATGTGGTTAAAGCTGCTGAACTACCATCTAGTAGCTATACGCTAACGACAGTACCGACAATTAACAATAATAAGTTAGTTGATGGTGCAGAGTATGGTGAAGGGAAATTTTACCTTCAAACCACTTACAAATTCGACAACTCAACAACGTTGAAGAATGGTGACTTTATGGTTTATAAAGTTCCAAATGAATTCAAAATTGAATCAGATTCAACTACTGAAATCTTTGGTAACGATGGAGTCACTAAAGTTGCTGAGTTAACGACAAATAAGTCTGCAAATACAGCGACTGTAACGGTAAGTAACGAAGATTATTTTGCTAACTTACCTGAAGAGAAACAAATTTCGGCCTTATTTACTGTTGTATGGGCTGATAATGTTGAACTCAATAAGTCGTATCCAATCGACATTCCTGGAGCAGGAGTATACAATTTGACTCGTATTGTTCCAGATGAGGATCCAACAGGATTTACTAAATGGGGAGTTCAAGATACGAACGATCCAAATTATATTAATTGGTATATTCGCGTAAACAAATATGCTAATCCTTATGAAGGTGTTTCGATTCAAGATACAATCCCTGAAGGGCAAGTATTAGCTAGTGAGATTACAGGTTACTACTTTACTGAATGGGGTAAGGATGAGCCTCATCCACTTTTGAATCCAAGTCACATTGTTGTTCAAGATTCTAATCGCTTCACTATTACTCCAAATGGTAATGGTGATCTAACCAACCAAGGTTTGTATGTAGTTTATAAGACTCGTATCACAGCTCCAGTTGATAATACAACAAAGAAAGCTTTCAATAACGTTAAAATTACGACTTCGACTGAAAACTTTGATGTAGAAGGTTTTGCACCATTAACCACAACTGAAGGTATTAGTTCTGGTTCACGTTCTACAGAAGTTTCATTTGAGGTTTCTAAGCAGTTAAAAGGAAAAGACCTAGCTGCTGAAGAATTTAGCTTCCAACTACTTGATCCAAACGGATCAGCTGTTGAAACTGTTAAGAACGATAAAGATGGCAAAGTGAAATTTAAAGCCGTTAAATTCTCTACAGTGGGTACTTATAAGTATCAGATTAAAGAAGTTAATGATCAAAAACCAGGTTTTGCTTACGATGATAAGACTATTAACGCAGAAGTTACTGTAACAGATGTTTATGGTGAGAAGTTTGCAAGTGTTAAATATGACAATAAAGTTTTTGTAAATTCGTATTCTGTTAAATCTGCAACAACTTCAATTACTGCTAAAAAAGTCCTAAATGGTAAACCTCTTGAGGCAGATAAATATGAATTTGAATTGAAAGAAGGCGACAAACTTGTAGCAACAGCTAAGAATGCTGCAGACGGAACAGTTGCTTTCCCAGCAATTGAATATACTGCTGCAGGAACTCACACATACACGATCACTGAAAAAAGTGGTAATGAAACTGGTGTAACTTATGATAAAAATGCTTATACAGTAACAGTAAAAGTTGCAGACAATGGTCAAGGTCAATTTGTAGCAACAGTTACAGGTAATAATCCAACCTTCACAAATACTTATGCTGCTGAGACTCCAGGATCTTCTGATAACAAACCTAAACAACCAGAAGGAACTAAAGAACTACCAAATACTGGTACATCTGAAATGACTATGCTGTTTACTGTTGTAGGAGTAGTACTTGCATTTGGTTCCATTCTCTTATTCCGTTTCAAAAAAGTTAAATAATCTAGTTGAAAAATCTTGATGCCTTTGCTATGGCATCATCAAAGAGCCACTTGTATGGATAGTAGAAATGATACTATTCTTATAAAGTGGTTCTTTTTTTATATCTCTAGAGCTATGAAGTGAATGTGAGTAAACAGAGTTCTGTGTCAATGAAATCTTTATAGATATTTGATCAAAAAATTTGATCATTGTTCTCTCAGAATTAGAAGTTAAATCTATATTTTCGTCTAGAATCCTTGTAATTCTCCGAATTCTTTAAGATAATATTTTGCTCTTATTTCTCAGAAAAAGGTGTATAGTTCAAGGATTATAGAATTTTTTTACAAAAACCCTTGCTAAATTGTTTATTTATGCTATAATAGGAACAATAATTTTTAGGAGGTGCAGTATGTCTTATATGTTTGAGATATTACCAAGTTTATTGAACGGTGCAAGTATGACACTTCAAGTCTTTGCTCTGGTCTTGATCTTTTCAATTCCTTTAGGTATTGTCGTTGCCTTTGCTTTACAAGTCCGCTGGAAACCCCTCCATTATCTGATTGACCTTTATATTTGGGTGATGCGAGGGACTCCCTTGCTCTTGCAATTAATCTTTATTTACTATGTTCTCCCTAGCATTGGGATACGTTTAGATCGTTTGCCTGCTGCTGTGATCGCTTTTGTATTGAACTATGCAGCCTACTTTGCTGAAATCTTTCGTGGTGGGATTGAAACCATTCCTAAAGGTCAATATGAAGCTGCTAAGGTCTTGAAGTTTAGTCCTTTTGACACAGTGCGCTATATTATTTTGCCTCAGGTTACAAAGATTGTCTTACCGAGCGTCTTTAATGAAATTATGAGTTTGGTCAAGGATACTTCATTGGTTTATGCCCTTGGGATTTCAGATTTGATTTTGGCAAGTCGGACAGCAGCCAATCGAGATGCCAGTCTTGTTCCTATGTTTTTAGCTGGAGCGATTTATTTAATCATGATTGGTCTTGTAACCATTGTAGCGAAAAAACTTGAGAAGAAGTACAGTTATTACAGATAGGAGGATTGCTATGTTAGAATTACGAAACATTAACAAGGCCTTTGGTGGCAAACAAATCTTAACCAACTTCAGCCTATCTATTCCCGAAAAGCAAATCCTTGCAATCGTAGGTCCATCAGGAGGCGGCAAGACAACCCTATTACGTATGTTAGCTGGATTGGAAACAATCGATTCGGGGGAAATCTACTATAACGGCGAATCGTTAGCTATAGACGAACTAGAAAAGCGCAATCTTCTGGGATTTGTTTTCCAAGATTTTCAACTCTTTCCGCATTTGTCAGTTCTAGATAACTTAACTCTGTCGCCCATAAAAACGATGAGCATGGAGAAGGAAGTTGCTGAGAAGAAGGCGCGTGGTTTGTTAGAACAACTTGGGTTAGCAGGACATGCAGATGCCTTTCCTTTCTCACTTTCAGGTGGGCAAAAACAACGGGTGGCCTTAGCACGTGCTATGATGATTAACCCAGAAATTATTGGATATGATGAGCCTACATCAGCCTTAGACCCAGAATTGCGATTAGAAGTAGAAAAACTTATCCTTCAAAATAAAGAGCGTGGGATGACCCAGATTGTTGTGACCCACGATCTTCAGTTTGCGGAAAACATTGCTGATCAGATCCTTAAGGTTGATCCAAAGTAGGACTAGGAGGTGCCTATGAAGAGAAAGAAAATTGCCCTTGTACTTGCTCTGTTCTTTAGCTTCTTCCTGACGGCTTGTACTCAGAAGGCAAGTGATCCAAATCAGGATAATTGGGCCAAATATCAAAAACAGGGAAGCATTACCATTGGCTTTGACAATACCTTTGTTCCCATGGGATTTGAGGAAAAGAACGGCCAGTATGCAGGCTTTGATATTGACCTGGCCCAAGCTGTTTCTGAAAAGCTAGGAATTCAGATTAAATTTCAACCCATCGACTGGGATATGAAAGAAACCGAGCTACAAAATGGTACCATTGATGCCATCTGGAATGGCTATACAGCTACAGATGAACGGAAAGAGAAGGTTGCCTTTACCATTCCTTACATGGAAAATCAACAAGTTTTGGTCTCTAAAAAGTCTCAAAATATCCACTCAATTCAGGATATGACTGACAAAGTTTTAGGGGCCCAGGCAGGATCTTCTGGCTATTTGAATTTTGAAGGACAACCCGAACTACTCAAGAATCGAGTGAAAGATCAGAAGGCCAATCAATACCAAAGTTTCAATGAAGCCTTGATTGATTTGAAAAATGATCGGATTGATGCCCTTGTGATTGACCGGGTATATGCCAATTATTATCTCCAGTCTGAAGGAATATTAAATGACTACAATGTCTTTTCAGCTGGATTTGAAAGTGAAGCTTTTGCAGTGGGTGTTAGACCTGCTGATAAAACTTTGCTAGCTGCTCTGAATCAGGCTTTTATATCACTATACCAAGAAGGAAAATTCCAGGAAATCAGCCAGAAGTGGTTTGGGGAAGATGTAGCCACCAGTCAAGTTAAAAATCAAGAATAAGAAAAGAGATTGAGTTTTTTCTCAGTCTCTTTTTGTATCGAAAAATCCTCTGGCAAGTACCAGAGGATAAGAGTTTATTTCATTGTTGGGAAGAGCAATACATCACGGATAGTAGTTGTATCAGTGAGGAGCATGCAGAGACGGTCGATACCGATACCCAAACCACCTGTTGGTGGCATACCGTATTCAAGAGCTTCAATGTAGTCGTAATCGATACCTGTTGCTTCATCATCACCAAGTTCTTTAGCTTTTGCTTGGGCTTCGAAACGGCTAAGCTGGTCGATTGGGTCGTTCAACTCAGTAAAGGCATTACCGTACTCCTTAGTCATGATGAAGAGCTCGAAACGGTCAGTAAAGCGTTCGTCTTCAGGATTTTTCTTCGCGAGTGGAGAGACAGCTACTGGATGACCATAGACAAAGGTTGGTTGAATCAAGGTTTCTTCAACGAACTCTTCAAAGAAGGCGTTGATAATGTGACCAACTTCAGTGTAGTGTTTCTCAACTGGAACTTTCTTCTCAGTAGCGATAGCTTTTGCTTCTTCGAAAGTCATGTCTTGCCAGAAATCAACACCAGTAATTTCCTTGATAGCATCTACCATGTGAACACGTTTAAATGGTTCGTTGATCTTAATTTCAGTACCTTGATAGTTTACTGGACCATCACCCTTAACTGCTTTAGCAGCGTGTTGGATAATACCTTCCGTCAAGTCCATGATATCTTGGAAGTCTGCATAAGCTTGGTAAACTTCGATAGAAGTGAATTCAGGGTTATGAGTAGCATCCATTCCTTCGTTACGGAAGATACGTCCAATTTCATAGACACGTTCCATACCACCAACGATAAGGCGTTTCAAGTGAAGCTCAGTCGCGATACGAAGCACCATGTCAATGTTTTGGGCGTTGTGGTGAGTGATAAATGGACGAGCAGCAGCACCACCAGCTTCATTGTGAAGAACAGGTGTTTCCACTTCAAGGAAACCTTTTTGATCAAGATAACGACGGATTTCAGAGATGATTTTTGAACGAGTAACAAAGCGTTCGAAGCTTTCACGGTTAGAAATCAAGTCAAGGTAACGTTTACGATAAATTGTTTCAACGTCAGTCAAACCGTGGAATTTCTCAGGAAGTGGGCGAAGTGCTTTAGACAAGTGAGTGATATGAGTTGCCTTGATAGAGAGTTCACCCATATCTGTACGCATGACTTCACCTTCGACACCGAGGAAGTCACCGAGGTCAGCCTTTTTGAAGATTTCGTAGTTTTCTTCACCGACTTCATCTTTACGAACGTAGATTTGGATTTGACCTTCACGGTCTTGGAGATGGGCAAAGCCAACTTTCCCTTTACCACGTTTAGTTACTAAGCGTCCAGCGATAGTAGCAGTTTCATTTAGTTCATGTAATTGTTCTTTATCAAGTTCTGCAAATTTGTCTTTTAGTTCTTGAGAGTTAGCAGTACGTTCAAAACGTTTTCCGAAGGGATCGATTCCTTGTTCACGGAGCGCAGCCATTTTTTCACGGCGAACGATCTGCTGGTCATTTAGTTCTTCCATATGTTCTGTAGACATGGGTTCCTCCTAATTTTACTCAAAATTTGATACGATGAGTCATTTTTTGCGATACTCCCATTTTATCATAAATAGCAGAGAAATTCACGGATATTCTTTGAAAACTAAAAAGAACTTGACTATTAAGGTCAAGTTCCATTATTTTCTTTGATAGGAAGTGTCATTCCATCTTTTCAGAGTGAAGGTTTCAAAATCATCGGTCTCTAAAACTGTCAGACTAGCATTGGCCAAGCCTCCATCTTTGCGAAGGTGAGCCTCTTTATAGCCTAAGAGAGTGCGTAGGCTAGCAGTGAGATTGGCCCCATGTCCGACAATCAGAATTCTTTCAGCCGGACTTTCTTTCAGAGATTTGATAAACTGAATGGTTCGCTGAGTCGTAGAGTAAAGGGACTCAGCTTCAAACATCTTCGTATCAAACTGAGCCAGATTAGAGCGAAAGGCCTTGATTTGTTGTGGGTAGATGGCATTGAGCGTAGCAATTTTTAATCCCTCTAGTTTGCCAAGTTGCCATTCACGTAGGTCAGGAATGCTCTTCAAAGGACAAGGGGATTGGAGTTGACTCTGGATAATTTCAGCAGATTTGACCGCTCTGGGTAAATCACTAGAATAAATCGTATCAAAATGAATTTCATTGAGATACTGCCCCAGTTGTTTTAGTGTGTCAATGGACTCTGGAAGAAGGGGAGAGTCACTACTAGCACCTTGAAAACGTCCTTCAAGATTCCAGAGGGTGCGACCATGACGGACAAAATAGAGTTTCATTACTTACTTTCCTCCAAGAGATCAGCAAAATCTGCTTTTACAAAGCTGGCTAAGTCTTGAGGTCGAATGATGATACTATGCCCGACTTCTCCAGCAGAGACAATCATTTGGTCTAAATCCAAAGCAGTCTGATCAATAAAAATAGGATAATTGTGTTTTTGGCGAATGCCGACGGGGTTATTAGCCCCATGAATATAGCCTGTCGTTTTTTCTAGGTCTTTTTGTGGAATCATGCTCACTTTTTTATTACCAGAGACCTTTGCTAGTTTTTTCTCAGCGAGGTGTTCTGTTATGGGAACGATTCCGATTATTGGCCCCGTCTTATCACCCAGCAGAGCCAAGGTTTTAAAGATATGTGTTCGATCATATTCCGAAGGAAGTTCTCCCTCAAGCGCGTTGATTTGAATACCAGTATGGTCAATACCCGCCTTGGTCAAGATTTGCTCGACCAAAGTTTTTTTAATCTTGACTTTTTTTGCCATTATTTATACTTATCCTCCAATTGACTCATCCAGATACCAAGCCAAATGCCAAGTGCAAAGAAGAAGGCGATGAGAACATAACTCACGATAGAAAGTCCAGTGTATTGGATACTTTCAGCACTTCCAGCATTTGGAATCAAAATCAAGAGGGTGCTTGATAGCACAATTCCAATAATAAAGTGATAAACACGGGAGTGGTAGTTGTTCAAGGCATGGTCCATTAATTTTGAAAAGATAATAAGAGTTGCTCCTGCACCAATCCCAATAGGAAGGAAGGTTCCGAATAAATCAAAGGTCTTAAAGCCAGTTAGCATTGGAGCGTACAATCCTAAAATCAAGAGTAGATTTGACGGACTTAAACCAGGCACCAAGACACCGAGCGCTAAAAGAGCACCCGCTAAGATGAAACTAGCGAAACTAGCACTGAGAGAACCAACAACAAAGTTTAGCGCATAAAGCCCGACACCTGAAAGGATAAAGGTGGTCCAGAACCAGACTAGGTCGATCTTATCACGATCAGATTCCCGAGTAGATTCTTTAAGGAGACTAGGAACCGTACCGATGATAGCTCCAGCAAAACTCCATAAAACATAGACCTGGTAATTTTCTAGCAGATACTCGATTGGATAAGAAAACAAACCAATGCCTAGCAACATCCCGATTGCTACTGGGATAAAGTATAGGACATTCGCTTTAAAATCCTTAAAGGGATGAGCCAGAAAGCTAATCATTCGCTCGTAAATTCCCAAAATAGCTGCCAAAACACCGCCAGAAATTCCAGGTAGGATAAATCCTAAGGCGATGACGATTCCCTTAATAACTCTTGCAATCCATGAAAACATCATAAAATCCTCAATTTCATAAAATTCTTTCTCTATTCTATCAATTATAACACAGACGAGAAGAAAATGAAAAAACAAGTGAAAAAGAGAGCGATTTTCACTTGTCTTATGGTCTTAAAAATAGTTTTCTGAAGGTTTCTTCTTTTTCCTTCAAGGTAGAAATGAGATTAATATCTAAATGATGTTCAAATCCAGCAATTCTTCCTTTTGAAGTGTATTGATGGAGGTCGTAGTCTAAACTGGTATTGGGTGTTGTTTCAAAGTAACCAGAGTCTGTCCCGTAGGAAGGAATCCAAATAGCAGTAAACTTATCTGTATTGATACTGTGTTCTTGCATGAAGTAAACTCCAATATAGATGCCGATGTTTTTAGCACCTAAAGATTCCAGTTTAGCACGAAAGGCTTCAACCCCTTCATTCATATCAGACATTGTTTTTTCTTCCACGTCCAACCAATAGTAACTAGGGTTGTAAGGAGAAGCAGCATTATAGAAAACTTCAGCGGCTTTTTCCATTTCTTCCTTGCTGGGGCTAGCTAGATAGGCATAGACTCCAACTGGGACATTCCGCTTTTGAAATTCTGTAATATGACTTTTATAGGCTTTATCAATACCATTGGCATAAGCGGCATCATTTTTTTCAGTATGCTGAGCCCCATTGTGGACACGAACAATAACACCAGAAATATTTTGAGACAAGGTATCGTAGTTGATTTCCTCAGGTCTTTGCCAACCAGAGACATCAATGATAGGTTTGTCAAGATTATGCAAGGCCTGATTTTCAACCTGAACTGCATTGGGTTTTGACTTGACAGGATGGTCTTCATAAGTTGGTCTATTGAGGATCAAAATAGCTATAAATATAGTAAATAAAGTGAAAATAATAGCTGGATGAATCTTTTTTCTCATATCTAAATAGTTTAACGTAAATAGATAAAAAAATCAAAGAAAACATCAGAAAAAGTGAATAAATGGGCGCCTTTTCCCTATTTCTCTGTTTGTTTACTCCTAAGAAACTAAATTATGGTATAATATAAGGGAATTTCTAGAGAAAAGAGAAGATTATGTCAAATTATGCCATTATTTTAGCAGCGGGTAAAGGTACTCGCATGAAATCAGATCTTCCAAAGGTACTTCATAAAGTAGCTGGAATTTCGATGTTGGAACATGTTTTTCGTAGTGTTGGTGCTATTCAACCTGAAAAAACAGTCACTGTAGTTGGTCACAAGGCTGAGCTAGTTGAGCAAGTATTGGCAGGTCAGACAGACTTTGTTACCCAATCAGAACAACTAGGAACTGGGCATGCTGTCATGATGGCGGAGCCTATTCTCCAAAATCGTACTGGCCACACCTTGGTTATCGCTGGGGATACTCCTCTGATCACAGGTGAAAGTTTGAAAAACCTCTTGGATTTCCATATCAACCACAAAAATGTGGCAACTATTTTAACAGCTGAAGCAGCTGATCCTTTTGGATATGGTCGAATTGTTCGAAACGATAATGCAGAAGTTCTTCGCATTGTGGAGCAAAAAGATGCCTCAGACTTTGAAAAGCAAATTAAGGAAATCAATACAGGAACTTATGTATTTGACAATGAACGTCTTTTTGAAGCTCTTAAAAACATCAACACCAACAATGCCCAAGGTGAGTACTATATTACTGACGTGATTGGTATTTTCCGTAACGCAGGTGAGAAGGTTGGCGCCTATACTCTCAAGGATTTTGATGAAAGTCTTGGAGTAAACGACCGTGTGGCTCTTGCCACTGCGGAAGCAGTGATGCGCCGCCGTATCAACCAAAAGCACATGGTTAATGGTGTTAGCTTTGTCAATCCTGAAGCAACTTACATTGATATTGATGTCGAGATTGCACCTGAAGTTCAAATCGAAGCCAACGTTACCTTGAAAGGTCAAACAAAGATTGGTGCGGAGACTATTTTAACAAATGGAACTTATATCGTAGATAGTACCGTTGGAGCTGGAGCCGTGATTACGAATTCCATGATTGAGGAAAGTAGTGTTGCGGACAGTGTGACAGTCGGTCCTTATGCCCATATCCGTCCAGGTTCAAGTCTTGCTTCTCAAGTTCACATTGGAAACTTTGTTGAAGTAAAAGGATCTTCAATCGGTGAAAATACCAAGGCGGGTCATTTGACCTATATTGGAAACTGCGAAGTGGGTAGCAACGTTAATTTTGGTGCAGGAACCATTACAGTCAACTACGATGGCAAAAATAAATACAAAACTGTCATTGGCAACAATGTCTTTGTTGGCTCAAACTCAACCATTATTGCCCCAGTTGAGTTAGGTGACAATTCGCTCGTTGGAGCTGGTTCAACCATTACCAAGAATGTTCCTGCTGATGCCATTGCTATCGGCCGTGGACGTCAGGTCAACAAAGATGAATATGCGACTCGCCTCCCTCATCATCCCAAGAACCAGTAGGAGTTTGTCATGGAATTTGAAGAAAAAACGATTAGTCGGAAGGAAATCTATCAAGGTCCTATTTTCAAACTGGTACAAGATCAGGTGGAACTACCAGAAGGAAAGGGGACTGCCCAACGTGACTTGATTTTTCACAATGGAGCTGTTTGTGTGCTAGCTGTGACAGCTGAGGACAAAATCGTTCTCGTTAAGCAATATCGAAAGGCTATCGAGGCGGTTTCTTATGAGATTCCTGCAGGTAAACTAGAACTTGGTGAAAATGCTGATCCAATGGCGGCGGCCCTTCGTGAATTGGAAGAAGAAGTTGCCTACACTGGTAAGTTAGAACTGTTGTACGATTTCTATTCTGCGATTGGATTTTGTAATGAAAAACTAAAACTCTATCTCGCCAGTGATTTGGTTAAGGTGGAAAATCCTCGTCCACAAGATGATGATGAAACCTTGGAAGTCCTAGAAGTAAGTCTAGAGGAAGCCAAGAACCTGATCCAGTCAGGTCATATCTGTGATGCCAAGACCATTATGGCGATCCAGTACTGGGAACTACAAAAGAAATAGAGGAGCAACCCATGGGAAAACCTTTATTAACAGACGAAATGATAGAACGTGCTAACCGAGGTGAGAAAATCTCAGGACCACCTCTTCAAGATGATGAGGAAACAAAAATCCTACCAACGTCTTCACAACATTTTGGTTATTCACGTTCTAGAGACCACGGTTTTAGTCAAGATACCTTAACAATCGAAGTGGAGCCAACGATTCATAAAAGTCGTCGCATTGAGAATACCAAGAGAAATGTTTTTAATTCGAAACTCAATCGCATCTTGTTTGCAGTTATCCTACTTTTGATTTTGTTAATTTTAGCGATGAAACTCTTGTAATTGAAAGGACTTGAAATGAAAATTGGAATCATTGCTGCCATGCCAGAAGAACTCCTATATTTGACTCAGAATTTGGACAAACCTCAAGAAGTCCAAGTCCTCGGAAATACTTACTACACTGGCTCTGTTGGCAATACTGAAGTCGTTCTAGTTCAGAGTGGGATTGGAAAGGTCATGTCAGCTATGAGTGTAGCAGTGTTAGCTGATCACTTCCAAGTAGAAGCTATCATCAATACAGGATCAGCAGGTGCTCTTGCCGAAGGGATTGCTGTTGGTGATGTCGTGATTGCGGATAAGTTGGCTTATCATGATGTGGATGTGACTGCTTTTGGCTATGCTTATGGCCAATTGGCTGGTCAACCTCTGTACTTTGAATCAGATAAGAAATTTATCGCTAGGATTAAAGAAAACTTATCTCAGTTAGAACAGACTTGGTACCTAGGCTTGATTGCTACAGGAGACAGTTTTATAGCTGGGGATGATAAGATTGCTAGTATTAAGTCCCACTTTCCGGATGTTTTAGCTGTTGAAATGGAGGGTGCAGCCATTGCACAAGCGGCTCAGGCTCTTGGCCTACCTTTCTTAGTCATTCGTGCTATGAGTGACAATGCTAATCACGAAGCCTCTATCTCTTTTGATGAGTTTATTATCGAAGCTGGACGTCGTTCTGCCCAAGTCTTATTAGCCTTTTTAAAGGCTTTGGATTAAGCGGAAATTTGACAGTTTATCTAGCTTATGATAAGATTTAAATAAAGAAAAGCTAGAAAACGTTTCAGAGGATATTATGAGTATTGAAATGACCGTCAGTGAGATTGCAGAGGTCTTAGGATTATCTCGTCAAGCAATCAACAATCGTGTCAAAGAACTTCCAGAAGAGGACACGAAAAAAAATGACAAAGGTGTAACTGTAGTTACTCGAAGTGGCTTGATCAAGCTAGAAGAAATCTACAAAAAAACGATTTTTGAAGATGAACCAGTCAGTGATGATGTCAAACAACGTGAACTGATGGAAATCTTGGTCGATGAGAAAAACGCTGAAATTCTTCGCTTGTACGAGCAGCTCAAGGCAAAAGACCGCCAGTTATCAGAAAAAGATGAACAGATGCGTATCAAAGACCGCCAGATTGCTGAAAAGGACAAACAGTTGGACCAACAGCAACAGTTAACTCTTCAAGCCATGAAGGATCAAGAAACCTTGAAACTCGAGTTGGACCAAGCAAAAGAAGAAGTCCAAGCAACCAAAAAAGGCTTTTTTGCTCGCCTTTTTGGAGGAAAATAAAGAAGCTGTTTGGGTTACTCACTAACCTAATGGCTTCTTTTATTATTTATAGTTTAGTTTGGGTAGTAATTGAGGTAAATAATGGAAAAATTAAGAGATTATATCGCCTTTGATTTGGAATTCAATCAACATGAGGGGTTTACCCATTTAATTCAAGTATCGGCAGTCCGCTTTCAAGATGGACAAGAATGTGCTGCTTTTGACTCTTATGTTCATACTACAGCACCATTGAAGAGTTTTATCAATGGTTTGACTGGAATTACAGCTGAAACCTTGAAAGGTGCGCCAAAAGTAGAACAAGTTTTAAAGGACTTTCAAGCATTTGTTGGCGACTTACCTATTGTTGGATACAATGCAGCTAAGAGTGATTTGCCTATTCTTTTGGAGCATGGTATTGATTATCGTGAACAGTATAAGGTCGACCTATATGATGAGGCTTTTGAACGCCGTAGTTCTGACCTACACGGCATAGCCAATCTTAAATTACAAACTGTTGCAAATTTTTTAGGCTTTCATGGGAAGTCTCATAACAGTTTAGAGGATGCCCGCATGACGGCGCGTGTTTACGAAGCCTTTTTGGAATCGGATGAAGGAAAGCTATTAATAGAAGACCAGAGTAGTTTTTCGATGAATAATCCTTTCGGTGGCTTAGATTTATCCCAATTTTTAGACTAGGAGTGCCTATGAAACCTGAAAAACCTAAAAAGCTAGGTTTTAGGAAGATATACTATAACCTAGATAAGATTTTATTTCTATTTTTCTTGATATTTATGATGGTTGAGTTTGTCTGGCTACCATTAAATTCATGGATTGCTGGCATCCTTCTGAGACAAACAGGTTACTTGTTTATCTCCTACAATAACTTTTGGGCGATTATACAAGGCTCGCCTTTTATCAGTTTAGCCTTTCTCATCTTAATTGCAATCAATCTCCTGGTTGCCTATTTCCAGATTTGTCTTTTGTTTATAGGAGCTCGTCACCTTCTCTATCATGAAAAGAGAACTTTAATTGAGTACAGTAGAAAAGTATTTCGCCAGAGCTTTCTATTCGTTAAGCGATTGAGCTTTTGTAAGATGGCTTTTGTCTTTTTTTACATTGCTATGCTTTTCCCGTTCATCCGTAAGATTTTAAAAATCTATTACCTCAACAAAATTATTATCCCGGATTTTATTGTGAATTATTGGGAAGGTAAGCATTGGCTGGTAGGACTGATCCTCATAGCATCCGCTTGGATCTTTCTCTACATCTCTGTCCGATTTATGTTTGCCCTGCCTAAGATTCTCTTTGAAAGAAAGACCGTAAGAGAGAGTGTGAAATATAGTCTCAAAAAGACAAAGAAAAATGTTCTTTTCTTCTCTTGGCATCTTTTACTCATTATCATTAAAACGTATCTCTTCTTCTTTGGTTTGTTAATTCCCTTGCTTTTTGCGCAAGCAGTGATGGATAATTTAACTCAAAAAGAATCTTTGATTCTCGGTGTGATTAATTTTGTCTTGATTAAAAATTTCCATTACATGACCTTGACTTATTTCCTAGTGAAGTTTGTTTCCTTCCTGACAGGAGAAGAGTTGGAGATTATGCCAAGGCGAAAGAAAGATCATCTGATGAGATGGGGTGTCATGGGGTGTGCAAGTATCATTTTTGCCATAGAAGGCTACGTTTATCTGGAATCTCCAGATACCAATACACCTTTAGTGATTTCGCACAGAGGAGTAAGCAATAAAAACGGTGTTCAAAATACTGTGCAGTCTTTAGAAAAAACAGCTCAACTAAAACCAGATCTCATCGAAATGGATGTGCAGGAAACGAAAGACGGTCAGTTCGTGATGATGCACGATGCCAACCTCAAAAATTTAACTGGTATTAATGCTACACCGCAAGATTTGACTCTGGATGAATTAACAAATACAGATATTTACGAGAATGGTTATCAAACAAAGATTTCAAGCTTTGATGCCTATTTAGAGCGTGCAAATGCTTTAAACCAAAAATTGCTGATTGAGATTAAGACCAGTAAAAAAGATAGTCCGCAAATGATGGACCATTTCCTCGAAAAGTATGGAGCGACTATCAAGAAATATGGGCATCAGATGCAGTCACTAGACTATCATGTGATTGATAAAGTGTTGACTTATGATTCTGAAATTCCGGTTTACTTTATTCTTCCCTATAACAGTATCTTTCCAAGAACCAAGGCAACGGGTTACACTATGGAGTACTCGACTTTGGATGAATACTTTGTCAATAAACTCTGGGCAACTGATCAGAGACTCTATGTTTGGACCGTAAATGGTTCGGAGGCATTTGATAAAGCAGTTCGTCTCGGCGCAGATGGCATGATTACTGATGATCTTGAAATGGTCCAGTCACAAGTCACAACGGCTCAAGACGATCCGGAATATACGGAATTACTCTTAAAGAAAGCAATGGAATTCTTTGATTTCTAATAAAAAAAGAGAAACAGATGTTTCTCTTTTTTTGTGGATTAGAAAGGCAATTTTCCAGCGAAAGCTCCTAGTTTCTTCTTAGTCGTTTCATCAATTTGTTCAAGTGCTGCGTTAATTGCTTGCGCAGTCATGTCAGAAAGGGTTTCGAGATCTTCTGGATCTACAACTGCTGGGTTGAAGTCAATACTGACAACTTTTTTGTCTCCGGTTAGGGTTGCTTGGACAAGGTCCTGAGCTGATTTTCCAACAAATTCCATGGCAGCAAGTTCTGCTTGGCTCTGTTCCATTTGTTTTTGAAGTTTTTGTGCTTGGCGCATCATGTTTTGCATGTTCATCATGGCGGTTTACAGTTTCCTTTTATAATTATTTTCTTTCTTATTTTATCAATTTTAGGTGCAAAAGTCTATTATTTGTTTAATTCATTAGATATATGAACTTTTATAATGAGTCTCTCAAACAACTTTTAAGAAATTTACTATGCACACCTGGTATTCTTTGCTAAACAAATAATTTCATTTAAGTTTTCTTTAAGGATTCTATTATATTCTAAAGAACTCTATGTTAACCGAACGTTAAGCAGAAAATATAGAGTATAACCTAAATTTATTTCTTAATTTGTTATAGTCTTTCCAGATTTAGTAACACATTGTTCACTTTTTACCTTTAATGGTGTGTTGATTAGACTAAATGACGCTCTGTCTTTTTTTCATGATGGAGGCAGATTGTGATATAATAGATAGTAATGAGTTTTTTAGAATAAACTAAAGGAGAATATAAATGATCTATGCAGGAATCCTAGCCGGAGGAACTGGCACACGCATGGGAATCAGTAATTTACCAAAACAATTCTTGGAGTTGGGTGATCGACCTATTTTGATCCACACAATCGAAAAATTTGTTTTGGAACCAAGTATTGAAAAAATTGTAGTTGGAGTTCATGGAGATTGGGTCTCTCATGCTGAGGACTTGGTTGACAAGTATCTTTCTCTTCACAAGGATCGCATCATCATTACCAAGGGTGGTGCTGATCGAAATACCAGTATCGAGAAGATTATTGAAGCTATTGATGCCTATCGTCCAATCACTCCAGAAGATATCGTGATTACGCATGACTCTGTTCGTCCTTTTATCACACTTCGCATGATTCAGGACAATATCAAACTGGCTCAAAATCATGATGCAGTTGACACAGTAGTAGAAGCAGTTGATACCATTGTTGAAAGTACTAATGGTCAGTTTATCACTGATATTCCAAATCGTGCTCACCTCTATCAAGGTCAAACACCTCAGACTTTCCGTTGCAAGGATTTCATGGATTTGTATGGTTCCCTATCTGACCAAGAAAAGGAAATCCTGACGGATGCATGTAAAATTTTTGTTATCAAAGGAAAGGATGTTGCTCTAGCTAAAGGGGAATATTCAAACCTTAAAATCACAACGGTGACAGACTTGAAAATCGCGAAAAGCATGATTGAGAAAGACTAAGGCTATGATTAATCAAATTTATCAATTGACCAAACCAAAGTTTATCAATGTAAAATATCAAGAAGAGGATATTGATCAGGAGAATCATATCCTGATTCGTCCAAATTATATGGCGGTTTGTCATGCGGATCAACGTTACTATCAAGGGAAGCGTGATCCAAAGATATTGGCTAAAAAACTTCCTATGGCCATGATTCATGAGTCTTGTGGAACTGTTATTTCAGATCCGACTGGGACTTATGAAGTCGGTCAAAAGGTAGTTATGATTCCCAATCAACCGCCTATGCAGAGTGACAAGGAGTTCTACGAGAACTACATGACCGGAACCTACTTCCTATCAAGTGGTTATGATGGCTTTATGAGAGAATTTGTCTCTCTTCCAAAAGATCGTGTTGTGTCTTATAATGACATTGAGGACACAGTTGCAGCCATTACTGAGTTTGTAAGTGTTGGCATGCATGCCATGGATCGATTCCTGCATCTTGCTCATAGCAAGAGAGAGCGCATCGCTGTTATCGGAGATGGTAGTTTGGCCTTTGTGGTTGCGAATATTATCAATTACACTCTACCAGAAGCAGAGATTATCGTCTTTGGTCGCCATTGGGAAAAACTAGAGCTCTTCTCTTTTGCAAAAGAGTGCTACATTACGGATAATATCCCAGAGGATTTGACCTTTGATCATGGATTTGAGTGTTGCGGTGGTGATGGTACAGGTCCAGCTATCAATGACTTGATTCGTTATATTCGCCCACAGGGAACGATTCTCATGATGGGAGTGAGCGAATACAAGGTTAATATCAATACACGAGATGCTTTGGAAAAAGGATTGTTATTAGTGGGATCGTCTCGTTCAGGACGCGTCGATTTTGAGAAGGCCATTCAAATGATGGAAGTCAAAAAGTTTGCGAATCGTCTGAAGAATATCCTTTATCTTGAAGAGCCCGTGAGAGAAATCAAGGACATTCATCGTGTCTTTGCTACAGACCTTAATACTGCTTTTAAAACAGTATTCAAGTGGGAAGTGTAGAAGATGGAGGTTAATTGTGGAGAAACTCATCAAAGAAAAAATTTCTTCTTTACTATCTGATGAAGAGGAAGTACTCAGTGTTGAACAGCTGGGAGGCATGACCAACCAAAACTATTTGGTCAAAACAACCAACAAACAGTATATTGTGAAATTTTTTGGTAAGGGGACTGAAAAACTCATCAATCGTCAAAATGAAAAGTACAATCTTGAACTTTTAGAGGATTTAGATTTAGATGTTAAAAATTACCTCTTTGATATTAAGTCAGGGATTAAAGTAAATGAATACATCGAATCGGCAGTAACTCTTGATTCAACATCTATCAAGTCCAAGTTTGAAAAGATTGCACCAATTTTACAAACCATCCATGCTTCAGGAAAAGAATTAAGAGGAGAATTTGCTCCTTTTGAGGAAATCAGCAAATATGAATCCTTGATTGAGGGACCTATCCCTTATGAAAACTATGAAGCTGTAAGAAAAGATGTATTTTTACTAGAAAAGAGATTGGATGATTTGGGTGTTGATAGAAAGTCCTGCCATATCGATTTGGTACCAGAAAACTTTATCGAGTCACCTCAAGGTCGCTTGTATTTGATTGACTGGGAATACTCTTCTATGAATGACCCGATGTGGGATTTGGCAGCTCTTTTCTTAGAGTCTGAATTTACAAAGCAAGAGGAAGATGATTTCCTTTCCTACTATGAAAGTGACAAAACGCCTGTATCACGTGAGAAAATTCGTATCTATAAAATCTTGCAAGATACTATCTGGAGTTTGTGGACAGTGTACAAAGAAGCTCAAGGAGCTGACTTTGGAGATTACGGTGTCAATCGTTACCAAAGAGCTGTCGAAGGTTTGACTTATTATGGAGGTTAGGATGAAGAATAAAAATGGTGTTTCTTTTGGTCTGCTCTCTGGTATATTCTGGGGATTAGGTCTAACGATTAGTGCTTATATCTTTTCAATTTTTACAAATCTTTCACCTTTTGTGGTGGCTGCTGCTCATGATTTCTTGAGTATCTTTATCTTGTTAGCTTTTCTTTTGGTAAAAGAAAGAAAAGTTCGTCTCTCGATTTTCTTAAATATTCGAAATGTGAGTGTAATTATCGGTGCTTTACTAGCAGGACCTATTGGTATGCAGGCCAATCTTTATGCGGTTAAATATATCGGTAGTTCTCTAGCTTCATCTGTATCGGCTATTTACCCAGCAGTTTCAGTTTTACTAGCCTTCTTCATTTTGAAACACAAGGTTTCAAAGAATACAGTATTCGGTGTTTTCTTGATTATTGCAGCGATCATTGCTCAAACCTACAAGGTTGAACAAGTAAACTCGTTTTACATTGGGATTCTTTGTGCCCTTATCTGTGCCATTGCCTGGGGGAGTGAAAGTGTTCTCAGCTCCTATGCTATGGAAAGTGATTTAAGTGAAATTGAAGCCTTGTTAATCCGACAAGTAACCTCATTCTTGTCCTATCTAGTGATTGTGCTCTTTTCTCACCATTCATTTGCAGAAGTGGCAGATGGGCAATTATTCGGCCTCTTGATTGTCTTTGCGGCCTTTGATATGATTTCCTACTTAGCTTATTATATCGCCATTAATCGCTTACAACCTGCGAAAGCGACAGGTTTGAATGTGAGCTATGTAGTTTGGACTGTCTTATTTGCAGTTATTTTCTTGGGTGCACCGCTAGATATGCTGACAATCATCACTTCACTTATTGTTATGGCTGGTGTTTATATTATTATTAAAGAATAAAGGAGATTCGTGTGAAAGCGATTATTTTAGCAGCGGGCTTAGGAACTCGTCTGCGCCCTATGACTGAAAATACCCCAAAAGCTTTGGTTAAGGTTAATCAAAAACCCTTGGTAGAATACCAAATCGAGTTTTTGAAAGAGAGAGGAATTGATGAGATTATCATCGTTGTCGGTTACCTCAAAGAACAATTTGACTACCTAAAAGAAAAATATGGTGTCCGTTTAGTCTTTAACGACAAGTATGCTGATTACAATAACTTTTACTCACTTTATCTAGTAAAAGAAGACTTAGCTAACAGCTATGTCATTGATGCAGATAACTATCTTTTCAAAAATATGTTTCGAAACGATCTTAAACGTTCTACCTATTTCAGTGTTTATCGCGAAGACTGTACCAACGAGTGGTTCTTGGTTTACGGTGATGACTACAAGGTTCAAGACATTATTGTTGACAGCAAGGCTGGTCGCATTCTGAGTGGAGTTTCATTCTGGGATGCACCAACTGCTGAGAAGATTGTTGACTTTATTGACAAAGCTTACGAAAGTGGTGAATTTGTTGATCTCTACTGGGACAACATGGTTAAGGATAATATCAAAGAATTGGATGTCTATGTCGAAGAATTAGAAGGAAATAGCATCTATGAAATTGATAGTGTAAAAGATTACCATAAGTTAGAAGAGATTTTATCTACTATTGAGTAAGGAAAGAGAAGAAGGTTTGGGCCTTCTTTTTTTGTGGATTTATAACAAGAATGTTTGATATTGATTGTATTCTTTAAATGAAACAAAAATTACAAAAAAATGAACAAAATAAAACAAAAATTATTGACAACGATTTCATATAGTGTTATACTTATTACATAAAAGATAATTGAAAGAAGGGAAAATGTTATGGGATTAGATCATTTCTTTGACAAAAACCTGGTGTTTTGCTTAGAAGCGGATAATCAAGAACAACTCTTTGATCAGGTAGCAAGCTTGTTGGAAGAACGAGAAATTGTCACTCCGACTTATCGAGAAGCCTTGATCACGCGTGAAAAGTCATTTCCAACTGGTTTAGATATGGAATTTCTAGGAAAGGACTTGCCAAATGTAGCAATTCCTCATACAGATATTGTTCATAATCTAGCTGAGAAAGTAGTGGTTGTTCGATTAGAAAAACCAGTAACTTTTCACAATATGATAGCTCCTGATAAGGAAGTAGAAGTATCCCTACTCTTCTTTATCATTAACAACTCAAGTTCAAGTCAAACAAATATTCTGGCTCAGTTGATGGACTTTTTCACAGGAAATGGACATCTGGAAGATTTATCAAAAATTTCCGAACCAGAAAAACTTTATGCTTACATTGCTGAAGCAACCGCTTAATCTTGTCTATTAAAATATAAAATCGGAGGAAATCCAAATGATTAAAATTCTTGCTGCCTGCGGTGCAGGTGTTAACTCAAGTCACCAAATTAAAAGTGCTCTAGAAGAAGAACTTTCAAACCGTGGTTATGATGTTCACTGTGATGCAGTCATGGTTAAAGATGTAAACGAAGACCTTATCAAGGGCTACGATATCTTTACACCAATCGCTGCAACTGACCTTGGTTTTGAACCAGGTATTCCAGTAATTGAAGCTGGACCAATCTTGTTCCGTATTCCAGCGATGAGCGCTCCAGTATTTGACAATATTGAAGCAGCTATCAAAGAACACGGACTAAGCTAATTTATTCTTTATCTTGTTAACATTCATATAACTAAAAAAACGGGAGGAACTATTATGGATGTCATTATCGAACTAGCCAATAAGATTTTCAAGCCAGTCTTGGAAATGGGTGGTCCTATCATCATGCTGATCATCTTGACAGTATTGGCTCTACTTTTTGGAGTGAAATTCTCCAAAGCGCTTGAAGGTGGTATCAAACTTGCCATCGCCCTTACTGGTATCGGTGCTATCATCGGTATGCTCAACGGAGCTTTCTCAGCATCACTTGCAAAATTCGTTGAAAATACTGGTATTCAATTGAACATCACTGACGTTGGTTGGGCACCACTTGCAACCATCACTTGGGGATCTGCATGGACACTTTACTTCTTGCTTGTAATGTTGATTGTCAACATTGTGATGCTTGCAATGAAGAAAACAGATACACTTGACGTCGATATCTTCGATATCTGGCACTTGTCAATCACTGGTCTTTTGATCAAATGGTACGCAGACAACAATGGAGTTAGCCAAGGGGTTTCACTCTTCATCGCAACTGCAGCAGTTGTCCTTGTAGGTATTTTGAAAATCATCAACTCTGATTTGATGAAACCAACTTTCGACGACCTTCTTAATGCACCAAGTTCATCACCAATGACTTCAACTCACATGAACTACATGATGAACCCAGTTATCATGGTCTTGGATAAAATCTTTGATAAAGTATTGCCTGGTCTCGATAAATATGACTTTGACGCTGCAAAATTGAACAAAAAAATCGGTTTCTGGGGATCTAAATTCTTTATCGGTTTCATCCTTGGTATTGTTATTGGTTTGATGGGGACTCCACACCCAGTTGCTGGAGTAGAAGGAGCTGATAAATGGGA
Organism: Streptococcus sp. 27098_8_23; assembly: GCF_041432195.1. GTDB lineage: Bacteria > Bacillota > Bacilli > Lactobacillales > Streptococcaceae > Streptococcus. The sequence continues at coordinate 408,675 of NZ_JAPVZF010000001.1, forward strand.
ACTTGTTATTAAAGGTTGGTTGAGCCTTGGTTTGACTGCCGGTGTAGCTTTGGAACTCTTCTCACTTATCGGATCATGGTTCATCGCAGCCGTAGAACCACTCTCACAAGGTATTACAAACGTTGCTACTAAACGTCTTCAAGGACGTAAATTCAACATCGGTCTTGACTGGCCTTTCATCGCTGGTCGTGCTGAAATCTGGGCTTGTGCTAACGTACTCGCTCCAATCATGCTAGTTGAAGCTGTGCTTCTTTCAAACGTCGGTAATGGTATCTTGCCTCTTGCAGGTATCATCGCTATGGGTGTGACTCCAGCTCTCTTGGTTGTTACACGTGGTAAATTGCTCCGTATGATTATCTTCGGAACACTCTTGTTGCCTCTCTTCCTTCTTTCTGGTACTCTTATCGCACCATTTGCAACAGAACTTGCTAAAGGTGTAGGTGCCTTTCCTAAAGGTGTAGATAGTGCTCAATTGATTACTCACTCAACTCTTGAAGGACCAATTGAAAAACTATTTGGTTGGGCAATCGGTAATGCTACAACAGGTGATATCAAAGCAATCCTTGGTGCAGCAGCCTTCCTTGTATTCTATGTAGGTATCTTTGCTTGGTATAGAAAACAAATGATCAAACGTAACGAAGAATACGCAGCAAATGCTAAATAATTCGCTCCTATAAAATGTAAATTGTGAAAACTAGGTTGTTAATTTCCTACATTGGGAGTGGCAACCTAGTTTTTTATATAAAAATCTAAAAATAGTTGGAGAATATTATGGTAATTGAAATCAAATCAGACCAGTTAACGGTCCAGTTTAAAACCTTAGGTGGCGCCTTGTCGTCGATAAAGGATCGAGAAAGCATTGAGTATCTGTGGCAAGGAGATGCCACTTACTGGAGTGGACAAGCTCCAGTACTTTTCCCAATCTGTGGCTCTTTAAGAGAAGATACAGCCTTCTACAGTCACGAAGATGGAACGGAGACGAAAGGAAACATTCCTCGTCATGGTTTGGTCCGTAAAAAAGAATTTGACTTAGTTGCTCAAACAGAAAACAGCGTAACTTTTGCTATCGAAGACGATAAGAATACTTATCAAAACTATCCTTATCACTTCCGCCTTGAAATCACTTATCTAGTGACTGGCAAGACTGTTCGTACTCAATACAAAGTCTTCAATAAAGAAACTAGCAAGGTCATGCCATACTTTATTGGTGGACATCCAGGGTTTAATTGCCCTCTGCTGGATGGCGAAACTTATGAAGATTACTATTTAGAGTTTGAGAGAGAAGAGACTTGCTCTGTTCCACGTCCTTTCCCAGAAACAGGAATGTTAGACTTCCAAGATAGAAGTCCATGGTTGGATTCTCAAAAGGAAGTGGACCTCAGTTATGATCTGTTTAGTGTTGATGCAGTGACTTTGGATGAGTTGCAATCCAGAACAATTTCCCTTCGTTCTCGTAAACATGAGAAGGGATTAAAAGTACACTTCCAAGAGTTCTCAAATCTCATCATTTGGTCAACTTTGAATAAGGGACCTTTCATTGCCTTTGAACCATGGTCTGGCTTGTCAACATCTCTTGAAGAAGGAGATCATCTAGAAGATAAGAAGAATGTTTGTCTCCTAGAACCTGGTCAAGTAGATCAGATTGGCTTTGATATTGAAATATTTTAGATAAAAAACCACAAAAACAAACATTTACTGTTGACTTTTTCTATAAATAGGAGTATATTATGTTTGTAAACAACAAATGATGTTTGTAACAAACAAATAATCACTTGTTATATTCTCTATCGCAGAGAAAGTTTCTTTCTAGGAACTTGATTTCCTGGACTTGGATAAGGTGATATTCATCTCATTCAATCAAATTTGTCACTAAACTGCTAGAAAGTCTTTTGTAGGTAAACTGCTAACTATAAAAGTCTTTACTAGCCTAGAAAAATAAAAAGGAGTATACAATATGTCTATTGTTATCGGTGCAGATGCTGCAGGTTTGAGATTGAAAGAAGTTGTGAAAGACTTCTTGGAAAAAGAAAACTTCCACGTTGTGGATGTTACAGCTGAAGGTCAAGACTTTGTTGATGTGACTCTTGCTGTTGCTGCAGAAGTAAACAAAGAAGATCAAAACCTTGGTATCGTGATTGATGCTTATGGTGCTGGTCCATTCATGGTCGCAACTAAAATCAAAGGAATGGTTGCCGCAGAAGTATCTGACGAACGTTCAGCTTATATGACTCGTGGACACAATAACTCACGTATGATCACTATGGGTGCACAACTTGTTGGTGATGAATTGGCTAAAAACATTGCTAAAGGATTTGTTAACGGTAAATACGATGGTGGTCGTCACCAAATTCGTGTTGATATGTTGAACAAAATGTGCTAATTAGATTACAGTAAGAAAGGTAAGTTAAAAATGAGAATTGCAATTGGATGTGACCACATCGTAACAGATGAAAAAATGGCGGTTTCGGAATTTTTGAAATCAAAAGGATATGAAGTCATCGACTTTGGTACCTATGACCACACACGTACTCACTACCCAATCTTTGGTAAAAAAGTTGGTGAAGCCGTTACAAGCGGTCAAGCTGATCTTGGGGTATGTATCTGTGGTACTGGTGTTGGAATCAACAACGCTGTCAATAAAGTTCCTGGTGTTCGTTCTGCCTTGGTTCGTGATATGACAACAGCTCTTTATGCAAAAGAACAATTGAATGCTAACGTTATCGGTTTTGGTGGTAAAATCACTGGTGAACTGCTTATGTGTGATATCATTGAAGCTTTCATCAATGCTGAATACAAACCATCAGAAGAAAACAAAAAATTGATTGCGAAAATTGAGCACGTTGAAACTCACAATGCTCATCAAGCAGATGCAAACTTCTTTACAGAATTCCTTGAAAAATGGGATCGCGGTGAATACCACGACTAAGAGGTGACGCATGATTTTAACAGTCACAATGAATCCATCCATTGATATTTCTTATCCTTTGGATGAATTGAAAATTGACACTGTCAACCGTGTGGTGGACGTGACCAAGACAGCTGGTGGTAAAGGGCTCAATGTTACACGAGTTCTTTCAGAATTTGGTGATTCTGTTGCTGCTACTGGTTTGGTCGGTGGTAAACTTGGTGAGTTTTTAGTAGAGCATATCGATGATAAAGTAACGAAACGTTTCTTCTCTATTCAAGGAGAGACTCGTAACTGTATCGCTATTCTCCACGGAGATAACCAAACAGAAATCCTTGAAAAAGGACCCGAAGTTCTGGAACAAGAAGGGCAAGATTTCTTGGCTCATTTCGAAAATCTTCTTGACACTGTGGAAGTAGTTGCTATCTCTGGTAGTCTGCCAGCAGGTCTTCCAGTTGATTACTATGCGAGATTGGTAGAGCTTGCTAATCAAGCAGGAAAACCAGTTGTTCTGGATTGCTCAGGTGCGGCTCTTCAGGCTGTCCTTGAATCACCACATAAACCAACAGTTATCAAACCAAATAACGAAGAATTGTCTCAGCTTCTAGGCAGAGAAGTTTCTGAGGATTTAGATGAATTAAAAGAAGTTCTTCAAGAGCCTCTATTTGCAGGGATTGAGTGGATTATCGTTTCACTTGGTGCAAATGGTGCTTTTGCAAAACATGGTGACACTTTCTACAAAGTAGATATTCCTAGAATTCAAGTTGTCAATCCTGTCGGATCTGGAGATTCTACTGTTGCAGGTATTTCATCAGGTCTTCTTCATAAGGAATCGGATGCAGAACTCCTCATCAAGGCCAATGTCCTTGGTATGCTCAATGCCCAAGAAAAGATGACAGGTCATGTCAATATGGCCAACTATCAAGCTTTATATGATCAATTAATAGTAAAAGAGGTATAAAATGGTTTTAACAGAAAATAAACGTGCTTGCTTGCAAAAACTCTCTGACGAGAACGGCATTATCTCAGCTCTTGCCTTTGACCAACGTGGTGCTTTGAAACGCCTCATGGCTCAATACCAAACAGAAGAGCCAACAGTTGCTCAAATGGAAGAACTTAAGGTATTAGTTGCAGATGAATTGACAAAATACGCATCATCTATGCTTCTCGACCCTGAGTATGGTCTTCCAGCTACAAAAGCGCTTGACGACAACGCAGGTCTTCTCCTTGCTTATGAGAAAACCGGCTACGATACAACTAGCACCAAACGTTTGCCTGACTGCTTGGATGTTTGGTCTGCCAAACGCATCAAAGAACAAGGTGCAGATGCTGTTAAGTTCTTGCTTTACTATGACGTAGACAGCTCTGACGAACTCAACCAAGAAAAACAAGCCTACATCGAACGCATCGGTTCTGAGTGTGTGGCGGAAGACATTCCATTCTTCCTTGAAATCCTCGCTTATGATGAAAAAATCGCTGACGCTGGCTCTGCTGAATACGCAAAAGTAAAACCACACAAGGTTATCGGTGCTATGAAAGTCTTCTCAGACCCACGCTTCAACATCGATGTTTTGAAAGTAGAAGTTCCAGTCAACGTCAAATACGTTGAAGGCTTTGGCGATGGTGAAATCGTTCATACACGTGAAGAAGCAGCAGCCTTCTTCAAAGCGCAAGACGAAGCAACAAATCTTCCATACATCTACTTGAGTGCAGGTGTGTCAGCTAAACTCTTCCAAGAAACCCTTGTGTTTGCCCACGAATCAGGCGCAAACTTCAACGGCGTTCTTTGCGGACGTGCAACTTGGGCTGGATCAGTTGAAGCTTACATCAAAGACGGTGAGACAGCAGCTCGTGAATGGCTACGTACAACAGGTTTTGAGAACATTGACGAACTCAACAAGGTTCTTCAAACAACAGCGACTTCATGGACTGAACGTGTATAAGTTTTCCCCTAATCTTAGGAACATCGATCTAAATAAAAATTTTTAAAAAAGTTGAATGTAAAGGTTTACAAAAAAAATTACTTGTGCTATACTTAAATCACAAGTTAATACAAGGTGAGTGTTACTAAGTAATATTAGGCATGATCACAGGTGGATTAGAAATCAAAGGATTTTCTAGTTCATTTGTGGTCATTTTTTATACTCATATACCTTTAAGAGATAAAAGGAGGTTGCCATGTATCGAATTCTAAACCCAATGAATCATAACGTCTCGCTTGTCAGAAATGACAAAGGAGAAGAAGTGATTGTGATTGGTAAGGGGATTGCATTTGGAAAAAAGAAGGGGGATTTGATTGCTGAAAATCAGGTTGAGAAAATCTTTCGGATGAAGACAGAAGAGTCCAGAGAGAACTTTATGGCTCTGCTCAAAGATGTTCCGCTTGATTTTATCACAGTGACCTACGAGATTATTGATAATCTTTCTAAGAAATATAATTATCCGATTCAAGAATATCTCTATGTGACCTTGACAGATCATATTTACTGTTCTTATCAAGCTCTAACACAAGGAAGGTACAAGGATAGCAATCTGCCAGATATTTCTGCCAAGTATCCTATAGCTTTTCAAATCGCAAAGGAAGCCTTTGAAATCTATCGTCAGAAGTTGACAGATCATTTCCCTGAGGATGAAATTATTCGGATCGCTTATCATTTCATTAATGCCGAAGGTGAAAACGAAGTGGAACTTGTGGAGTCGATTGATAAGAGGAAAGAAATTCTCAGGAATGTTGAAGAAGTGCTAAAAGGTTACGCTATTCAACGAACCAAAGAGAATAATCATTTCTATGATCGTTTTATGATTCATTTGAATTATTTCTTGGATTATTTAGACAGATCTAGAGATGATAACCAATCACTTCTGGATATGGAAGATCATATTAAACAATCTTATCCAAAAGCGTTCGAGATTGGTTCCAAGATCTATGATGTGATTACGCAACATACGGGTCTTGATTTGTATAAAAGTGAACGAGTTTATCTAGTTCTACATATCCAACGTTTATTGTCATAAAAATTTAATTAAAAATACATAAGGAGAATTCTATCATGAATAGAGAAGAAGTAACATTGTTAGGTTTTGAAATCGTGGCCTATGCTGGCGATGCTCGTTCAAAACTATTGGAAGCCTTAAAGGCTGCTGAAGCTGGTGATTTTACAAAAGCGGATAGCTTAGTTGAGGAAGCAGGTGGCTGTATCGCCGAGGCACACCACGCGCAAACAAGTCTATTGACTAAGGAAGCGGCTGGTGAAGATTTGGCCTATAGTGTAACCATGATGCACGGTCAAGACCACTTGATGACTACCATTTTGTTAAAAGATTTGATGCACCATTTAATCGAACTTTACAAGAGAGGAGTTAAGTAATGAACAAACTAATTTCATTTATCGAGAAAGGGAAACCTTTCTTTGAGAAACTATCTCGTAATATCTACCTTCGTGCTATTCGTGATGGTTTCATTGCAGGGATGCCAGTTATTCTCTTCTCAAGTATCTTTATCTTGATTGCCTTTGTTCCGAACTCATGGGGTTTTAAATGGTCTGACGATGTTGTTAATCTCCTCATGAAACCTTATAGCTATTCAATGGGTATTCTGGCTCTCTTGGTAGCTGGTACAACAGCTAAGTCATTGACCGACTCAGTAAACCGTAGCATGGAGAAAACCAATCAAATCAACTATATGTCAACATTGTTGGCTGCGATTGTTGGTTTGTTGATGTTAGCAGCTGATCCGATTGAAGGTGGCTTTGCGACAGGTTTCCTTGGAACAAAAGGTTTGCTTTCAGCCTTCCTTGCTGCCTTTGTTACTGTAGCCATCTATAAGGTTTGTGTTAAGAACAACGTCACTATTCGTATGCCTGACGAAGTTCCACCAAATATCTCACAAGTCTTTAAAGATGTGATTCCATTCACTCTATCAGTGGTTTCTCTTTATGCTCTTGATTTACTAGCTCGTCATTTTGTTGGTGCAAGCGTAGCTGAATCAATCGGTAAATTCTTTGCACCATTATTCTCTGCTGCTGATGGTTATCTAGGTATTACCATTATCTTTGGGGCCTTTGCCTTCTTCTGGTTTGTGGGTATCCACGGTCCTTCCATTGTCGAGCCTGCAATCGCAGCTATTACCTATGCAAATGCCGAAGTCAACTTGAATCTTCTTCAACAAGGGATGCATGCAGATAAGATTCTTACTTCTGGTACACAAATGTTTATCGTTACCATGGGTGGTACTGGTGCGACACTGGTTGTTCCATTCATGTTCATGTGGTTAACAAAATCAAAACGTAACCGTGCAATCGGACGTGCTTCAGTAGTTCCAACTTTCTTTGGTGTAAATGAACCAATCTTGTTTGGTGCACCGCTTGTATTGAACCCGATTTTCTTTATTCCATTTATCTTTGCGCCAATTGCCAACGTATGGATCTTTAAATTCTTCATTGAGACGCTTGGCATGAACTCATTTACAGCCAACCTTCCTTGGACAACACCAGGTCCGCTCGGTATTGTTCTCGGTACAAACTTCCAATTCTTGTCATTTGTACTTGCTGCTTTGTTAATCCTTGTTGACGTAGCCATCTACTATCCATTCCTCAAGGTTTATGATGAACAAATTCTAGAAGAAGAGCGTTCAGGTAAAGCCAATGATGAATTGAAAGAAAAAGTAGCAGCAAACTTCAATACTGCAAAAGCAGATGCGATTCTTGAAAAAGCAGGTGTAGAAGCAGCGCAAAACACAATCACAGAAGAAACAAATGTTCTCGTTCTCTGTGCAGGAGGAGGTACAAGTGGTCTCCTTGCAAATGCTTTAAACAAAGCGGCAGCAGAATACAAGGTCCCTGTTAAAGCAGCAGCTGGTGGCTATGGTGCTCACCGTGAAATGTTGCCTGAGTTTGATCTGGTTATCCTTGCTCCTCAAGTTGCTTCAAACTTTGAAGACATGAAGGCCGAAACCGACAAACTTGGTATCAAACTTGCCAAGACAGAAGGTGGCCAATACATTAAATTGACTCGCGATGGAAAAGGCGCTCTTGCCTTTGTTCAAGCGCAGTTCGAAGAATAAAATGTAAATAGCGAAGAAGTGAGATGGAGGAACTCCTCCCAACTATACCCCCATCTCATTTCTATTTCTTGAAAGGTGAATCAAATGACAAAAACACTTCCAAAAGACTTTATTTTTGGCGGAGCAACAGCAGCCTACCAAGCAGAAGGTGCTACACATACTGATGGTAAAGGGCCAGTCGCCTGGGACAAATACCTCAAAGATAACTACTGGTACACTGCTGAACCAGCCAGTGATTTCTATCACAAATATCCAGTTGACCTCAAACTTGCAGAAGAGTATGGTGTCAATGGTATCCGTATTTCAATCGCTTGGTCACGTATCTTTCCAACTGGTTATGGGAAGGTTAATGACAAGGGGATTGAGTTCTATCATAATCTATTTGCAGAGTGCCACAAACGGCATGTTGAGCCCTTCGTGACCCTCCATCACTTTGATACACCAGAAGCACTTCATTCAAATGGAGACTTCTTAAACCGTGAAAACATTGAACACTTTGTAGACTACGCGGCTTTCTGTTTTGAAGAATTCCCAGAAGTAAACTATTGGACAACCTTTAATGAAATTGGGCCAATTGGTGATGGTCAATACTTGGTTGGGAAATTCCCTCCAGGTATTCAGTACGACCTTGCCAAAGTTTTCCAATCGCACCACAATATGATGGTTTCTCATGCGCGTGCAGTCAAGCTATATAAAGATAAAGGTTATAAAGGTGAAATTGGTGTGGTTCATGCCCTGCCTACTAAATATCCTCTAAATCCTGAAAATCAAGCAGATGTTCGCGCTACTGAGCTGGAAGATATCATCCACAATAAATTTATCTTGGATGCAACTTATCTGGGTCACTACTCTGAAAAGACCCTGGCAGGGGTAGAGGCTATCTTGGCTGCCAATGGTGGTAGCTTAGATCTTCGTGAAGAAGATTTCATAGCATTAGAAGCAGCAAAAGACTTGAACGACTTCCTTGGAATCAACTACTATATGAGTGACTGGATGGAAGCCTTTGATGGCGAAACAGAAATCATTCATAACGGTAAGGGTGAAAAAGGAAGCTCTAAGTATCAGATTAAGGGAGTTGGACGTCGAGTGGCGCCTGACTATGTCCCACGTACGGACTGGGATTGGATTATCTATCCTCAAGGTTTGTATGATCAAATCATGCGCGTGAAGAAAGATTACCCAAATTACAAGAAAATCTACATCACAGAGAATGGTCTCGGATACAAAGATGAGTTTGTGGATGGGACAGTCTACGATGATGGACGGATTGATTATGTTAAGAAACATATGGAAGTGATTGCAGATGCAATCTCTGATGGAGCCAATGTCAAAGGATACTTTATCTGGTCTCTGATGGATGTCTTTTCTTGGTCAAATGGTTACGAAAAGCGTTACGGCCTCTTCTATGTTGATTTTGAAACCCAGGAGCGCTATCCAAAGAAATCGGCTCATTGGTACAAGAAACTAGCTGAGACACAACTTATTGATTAAAATTCAACAAAAATTCCCCGCCAAAAGGCAGGGGAATTTTTATGGTTTTGATAAAAGAATGGTTGTTTGTTTCGACAGATCTTCAAATGTCTCCTGACTCAGTTTGGCATCTGAAACGATAGTATCAATCTCTGAGATATTGTAGAAGGTGTAAAAATCAAACTTATTAAACTTGCTGTGGTCTGCTAGTAAGTATTTTTTATTGGCATTGTTCAAGGCGATTCGTTGTACCTCGCCCTCTTCTTCACTGAAAGTAGCAATTGCCTTGTCCTTAATACCATTACAGCTAACAAATGCCTTAGAGAACTGAAGATTGGTCAAATCCTGTAAGGTAAGTGTCCCTACAAAAGCACCAGTGATAGAGCGATAGTTTCCGCCAATCAAGATCAAATCTGTTAGTTTTCGTTCGTTTAGGATGAGAAAAACTGGAAGACTGTTTGTTACAACACGAATATTATCGATAGGGAGCTCACGAGCAAAACATTCTAAGGTTGTTCCTGGCCCGATAAAAATAGTTTCACCTTCGTCAATCAAATGACCTGCAAAACGGCTAATTTCTTGTTTTTCAGCAATCTGCAAGCCTTGTTTTTCGACGTTTGAGCGTTCGTTGTTTAAGAGAGAACCTGTACGAAGTTTTTCAGCGCCACCATGCACACGAACCAGCAAATCCTTGTCTGCTAGTTCTTGTAAATATCGGCGAGCTGTCATATCTGACACATCAAGACTCTCCATAATCTCTTTTACAGTAATAGTGCCTTTTGTGTTTACTGCTTCTAGAATACTATCTAGTTTTTCTTGCTTTAGCATCCTTATCACCTCGATTTCTACTATTATTATCTTACCATAAAACGCTCAATCAATCAAATAGAAAAAAAACAAAATAAAACAAAAACAAAAATACCATGGTTGTTTTAAACAAACCATGATATTTTGAATGATTGATCAAATTAGTTCAAACCGTAGTTGTAATCCTCGTCTTGCATAGCTTCAACTTCACCAAGGAGGTAACCATTTCCGACTTGAGAGAAGAAGTCGTGGTTAGAAGTTCCTGTTGAAATACCGTTCATGACGATAGGATTGACATCATCAGCTGAATCTGGGAAGAGTGGATCTTGTCCTAGGTTCATAAGGGCCTTATTGGCATTGTAGCGAAGGAAGGTTTTAACTTCTTCGGTCCAACCAACACCGTCATAGAGACTTTCAGTATAACCTTCTTCGTTCTCGTAGAGAGTGTAGAGCAGGTCGTACATCCATTCTTTAAGTTTTTCTTGCTCTTCTTCAGGCAATTCGTTAAAACCAAGTTGGAATTTGTAACCAATGTAAGTTCCATGAACAGACTCATCACGGATGATCAGTTTGATGATTTCCGCAACGTTGGCCAGTTTGTTGTTACCGAGATAGTAGAGCGGTGTAAAGAAACCAGAGTAGAAGAGGAAGGTTTCAAGGAAAACGCTGGCAACTTTCTTTTCAAGTGGACTACCATTGAGGTAAATTTCGTTGATAATTTCAGCTTTTCTTTGAAGGTAGGGGTTAGTGTTGGTCCATTCAAAGATTTCTTCAATTTCAGCCTTGGTATTCAAGGTTGAAAAGATAGAAGAGTAAGATTTTGCGTGGACAGATTCCATAAACTGGATGTTGTTGAAAACAGCTTCTTCATGCGGTGTACGGATGTCTGATCGAAGAGCTTGAACCCCTGTTTCAGATTGCATGGTATCAAGAAGCGTCAAACCACCAAAGACTTTTCCTACTAGGTCTTTTTCCTTGTTTGATAGTTTTCTCCAGTCGTCTAGGTCATTTGACAAGGGGATACGCGTATCGAGCCAGAATTGCTCCGTCAACTTCTCCCAAGTTGATTTGTCGATGACATCTTCGATGGCATTCCAGTTAATGGCTTTGTAGTAAGTTTCCATTTGAAATCTCTTTCTGTATGTAATTATGCGATTGTCGAATCCTCTCTATTTTATCATAGTCTGAGAAGAGTATCGCACAAAAAGTCGGAAGACCGACTTTTTAGTTTTTCATAGTATTTAAGATACTTATCAAGTTTTGTCTGGCGGGTAACTTAATCAGTAGTCTGAGAAAATGTGGTTGTCTCAGATAAAAATTAAATCACACAGCTTTCACATTGGTTAGCACCAACTTCCCCACCGTCATCTGTAAAGGTACGGACGTAGTAGATAGACTTGATACCCTTGTTAAAGGCATAGTTACGAAGGATTGACAAGTCACGTGTCGTTTGTTTGTTTTCTTTCTTCCATTCGTAAAGACCTTTAGGAATGTCGCTACGCATGAAGAGGGTGAGTGAAAGTCCTTGGTCCACGTGCTCTGTCGCAGCAGCGTAAACATCAATTACCTTACGCATATCCATATCGTAAGCAGAAGTGTAGTAAGGGATAGTATCTGTTGACAAACCTGCAGCAGGATAGTAGATTTTACCGATTTTCTTCTCTTGACGTTCTTCGATACGTTGTGTAATCGGGTGGATAGAAGCAGAAACGTCGTTGATGTAGCTGATAGAACCGTTTGGCGCTACAGCAAGGCGGTTTTGGTGATAAAGACCATCTGCTTGAACCTTTTCGCGAAGTTCAGCCCAGTCAGCAGCGCTTGGAATAAAGACATCTTTAAAGAGTTCTTTAACACGGTCTGATTTTGGAACAAACTCGCCTGTCACATACTTGTCAAAGTAGCTTCCGTTAGCATAGTCTGATTTTTCAAAGTTGTGGAAGGTTATACCACGTTCACGCGCGATGTTATTAGATTCTACCAAGGTCCAGTAGTTCATAAGCATAAAGTAGATGCTTGTGAATTCAACAGACTCAGCTGATCCATATTCGATTAGTTGTTGGGCAAGGTAACTATGAAGCCCCATGGCACCAAGACCAAAGGTGTGGGCCAAGCTATTTCCGTGGTCGATAGTAGGTACAGCTACGATGTGTGAACTATCTGTAACGAAAGTAAGGGCACGAACCATAGCGCGGATAGAACGACCAAAGTCAGGTGAGGTCATCATGTTGACGACGTTAGTTGAACCAAGGTTACATGAGACGTCTGTTCCCATTTGAAGGAATTCTTGAGCATCGTTGATCAAGCTTGGTTCTTGAACTTGAAGAATCTCAGAACACAAGTTACTCATGATAATCTTACCATCAACAGGATTTGCACGGTTAGCTGTATCAATGTTGACTACATAAGGGTAACCAGATTCTTGTTGCAATTTAGAGATTTCAGTTTCCAAATCACGCGCCTTAATTTTTGTTTTGCGGATATTTGGATTTGCTACTAGTTCATCATATTTTTCAGTGATGTCGATATAGTTGAATGGCACACCGTACTCAAGCTCTACAGAGTAAGGACTGAAGAGATACATTTCTTCATTTTTACGTGCCAATTCGTAGAATTTATCGGGTACTACAACACCAAGTGAAAGGGTCTTTACACGAACTTTTTCATCGGCATTTTCTTTCTTAGTGGAAAGGAAAGCGATGATATCTGGGTGAAAGACGTTGAGGTAGACAACCCCAGCACCTTGACGTTGACCAAGTTGGTTGGAGTAAGAAAAGCTGTCTTCAAAAAGCTTCATAACTGGTACGACACCAGAAGCTGCTCCTTCATAGCCTTTGATAGGAGCTCCGGCTTCACGAAGGTTGCTGAGGGAAATTCCCACACCACCACCGATACGTGAAAGTTGAAGAGCAGAATTGATGGAACGTCCGATAGAGTTCATGTCATCAGTTACTTGAATCAAGAAACAAGACACCAACTCCCCACGACGAGCACGACCTGCGTTCAAAAAGGAAGGAGTAGCTGGTTGGTAGCGTTGGTGGATGATTTCATTAGCAATATCAGTCGCAATCGCTTCATCTCCGTCAGCAAAGTAAAGTGCATTAAAGAAGACACGGTCTTCCATACTTTCAAGGTAATATTCACCGTCATTAGTCTTCAAGGCATATTGATTATAAAATTTATAGGCAGCCATGAATGATTTGAATTGGAAGTTTTGGTCCTTGATAAATTGATGCAATTCTTCCAAAAACTCTGGACGGTATTCCTTGAGAAATGCAGTTTCGATATAGTTATGTTCAATGAGGTAGTTGATTTTATCAGTAATTGAATCAAAAACCATGGTATTTGGAACCACATTTTCTTTAAAGAAGGCATCCAAGGCTTCCTTATCTTTATGAAGCATGATTTGTCCATTAACAGGACGGTTGATTTCGTTATTGAGACGGAAGTAAGTTACGTCCTCAAGATGTTTTAATCCCATAAAATTTCCTTTATCTAATTACAAAAGAAAGGCCTCTAAGTTAGCCCTAGAAGCAATCTCTTCTGGATGATGTACTAAGATTATGCTAACTGTTTTAGTTTTCCTGGTTGGAAACCTGAAAAGACTTCAGTTGGTGTTTGGATAACAGGAGCTGCGCTGAAACCGAGCTCTTTAACTTGATCGATGTACTCTGGTTGCTCGTCGAGATTGATCTCACGATAAGCGACATTGTTGCTGTCCAAGAAACGCTTAGTCATTTTACATTGGACACAGTTGTTTTTAGAATAAACGGTTACCATTTTCGTAACTCCTCTTTCAAAATAGATTACTTTCTTAGTATATCAGAAAAAAAAACTTTGTCAAACATTTTAAACTAAATCTTGTGCTAAAAAGTTACAGTTTCAAAAATAAAGCACAAGATATAGTGTTTTGTCAGAGTGTAAAATTGGATTTTCATTGAACTATCAAAGTTTATCAAAACAAAAAAACTATATACTGTATATTGGTAAGATAAATAGAAGATTTTCAGCAAGTTATCAGAAAGGAAATAGAAGAAAGTCCATAAAACACTTGAAAAATAATCTAGAAGGTGATATAATACAGTCTTGTAAGGGTTATCACATATAATCCAAAAAAAGAAATAACTAAAGGAGAGTCAAACTATGGCTTCTAAAGATTTCCACGTAGTGGCAGAAACAGGTATTCACGCACGTCCAGCAACATTGTTGGTTCAAACAGCTAGCAAATTTGCTTCAGATATCACTCTTGAATACAAAGGTAAATCAGTAAACCTTAAATCTATCATGGGTGTTATGAGTCTTGGTGTTGGCCAAGGTGCTGACGTTACAATTTCAGCTGAAGGTGCAGATGCTGACGACGCAATCGCTGCTATCACTGAAACTATGGAAAAAGAAGGATTGGCATAAGGAAAATGACAGAAATGCTTAAAGGAATCGCAGCATCTGATGGTGTTGCAGTTGCAAAAGCATATCTACTCGTTCAACCGGATTTGTCATTTGAGACTATTACAGTCGAAGATACAAACGCAGAAGAAGCTCGCCTTGATGCCGCTCTACAGGCATCACAAGACGAGCTTTCTGTTATTCGCGAGAAAGCAGTAGGTACGCTCGGTGAAGAAGCAGCTCAAGTTTTTGATGCTCACTTAATGGTTCTTGCTGACCCAGAAATGATCAGCCAAATCAAGGAAACTATCCGTGCGAAGAAAGTGAATGCAGAAGCAGGTCTGAAAGAAGTTACAGATATGTTTATCACCATCTTTGAAGGCATGGAAGACAACCCATACATGCAAGAACGCGCAGCGGATATCCGCGACGTGACAAAACGTGTATTGGCTAACCTACTTGGTAAAAAATTGCCAAACCCAGCTTCTATCAATGAAGAAGTGATCGTGATTGCGCATGACTTGACTCCTTCAGATACAGCTCAATTGGACAAAAACTTTGTAAAAGCTTTTGTAACAAACATCGGTGGACGTACAAGCCACTCAGCTATCATGGCACGTACACTTGAAATTGCTGCTGTATTAGGTACAAACAACATCACTGAAATCGTTAAAGACGGTGACATTCTCGCTGTTAACGGTATCACAGGTGAGGTTATTATCAACCCAACTGAGGAGCAAGCGGCTGAATTCAAGGCTGCTGGTGAAGCTTATGCGAAGCAAAAAGCTGAATGGGCGCTCTTGAAAGATGCTAAAACAGTAACTGCGGATGGTAAACACTTTGAATTGGCTGCCAACATCGGTACTCCAAAAGACGTTGAAGGTGTCAATGACAACGGTGCTGAAGCTGTTGGTCTTTACCGTACAGAGTTCTTGTACATGGATTCTCAAGACTTCCCAACAGAAGACGAGCAGTACGAAGCTTACAAGGCTGTACTTGAAGGAATGAACGGTAAACCTGTTGTCGTTCGTACAATGGATATCGGTGGAGATAAGGAACTTCCTTACTTCGATATGCCTCACGAAATGAACCCATTCCTTGGATTCCGTGCCCTACGTATCTCTATCTCTGAGACTGGAGATGCTATGTTCCGCACACAAATCCGTGCTCTTCTTCGTGCGTCTGTTCACGGTCAATTGCGTATCATGTTCCCAATGGTTGCACTCTTGAAAGAATTCCGTGCAGCGAAAGCAGTCTTTGATGAAGAAAAAGCAAACCTTCTTGCTGAAGGTGTTGCAGTTGCAGATGATATCCAAGTTGGTATCATGATCGAGATCCCTGCAGCAGCTATGCTTGCAGACCAATTTGCCAAAGAAGTTGACTTCTTCTCAATTGGTACAAACGACTTGATCCAATACACAATGGCAGCTGACCGTATGAACGAACAAGTTTCATACCTTTACCAACCATACAACCCATCAATCCTTCGTTTGATTAACAACGTTATCAAAGCAGCTCACGCTGAAGGTAAATGGGCAGGTATGTGTGGTGAGATGGCTGGTGACCAACAAGCTGTTCCACTTCTTGTCGGAATGGGCTTGGATGAGTTCTCTATGTCAGCAACATCTGTCCTTCGTACACGTAGCTTGATGAAGAAACTCGATACAACTAAGATGGAAGAGTACGCAAACCGTGCCCTTACAGAATGCTCAACAATGGAAGAAGTTCTTGAACTTCAAAAAGAATACGTTAATTTTGATTAATCGAAAAGTCCCTGCAACTTAGTTGCAAGGACTTATTTTTTATTTTTTTAAAGGATTAACAAGGCAAACTGCTTAATGTGAAGCCTTTCGAAGACAAAGTAGTAGGACAGAATGAAAAATGCTTAACCAGTTCATAAAATCCTTGACAAGTTGGAGATTTAGGAGTAAACTATTAACCAGTTAAGTAATAGAGGGGAGTTTCTGCAATTTAGAAATGAATTGCAACTAGAAATATCAAATAGAAAGTGAGTTTCGATGAAAATTAATAAAAAATACCTTGCTGGTTCTGCGGCAGCTTTAATTTTAAGTGTTTGTTCTTACGAGTTGGGACTGTATCAAGCTAGAACAGTAAAGGAAAATAACCGTGTTTCCTATATAGATGGTAAACAAGCGACGCAAAAAACGGAGAATTTGACTCCTGATGAGGTTAGTAAAAAAGAAGGCATCAATGCCGAACAAATCGTCATCAAGATAACAGACCAAGGCTATGTCACTTCACATGGCGACCACTATCATTATTACAACGGGAAGGTCCCTTATGATGCTATCATCAGTGAAGAGTTGCTGATGAAGGATCCGAATTATCAGTTGAAGGATTCAGACATTGTCAATGAAATCAAGGGTGGCTATGTGATTAAGGTAGATGGTAAGTATTATGTCTATCTAAAGGATGCATCACATGCTGATAATGTTCGCTCAAAAGAAGAAATTACTCGTCAGAAGCTGGAACACGGTAGTAAACACGGAGGTGGATCTAACGATAAAGCGGTAGTTGCTGCCAGAGCTCAGGGCCGTTATACTACAGATGACGGTTATATCTTTAATGCTTCTGATATTATAGAGGATACTGGTGATGCTTATATCGTTCCTCATGGCGACCATTACCATTACATTCCTAAGAATGAGTTATCAGCTAGCGAGTTGGCTGCTGCAGAAGCCTTCCTATCTGGTAGAAGTGGTCAATCAAACACTGCTACTTATCGCCGTACCAATAACAACAGTACCAGCAGCGATGTAGATAGATGGATTCCATCCTATAATAATCAAGGCAACAACTACACGAACACATCTGACAACGGTAGAGATGATAACCAAGCAAGACAAAGTGATGACATTGGTAGTCTTTTGAAACAGCTCTACAAACTGCCTTTAAGCCAACGACACGTAGAATCTGATGGCCTTGTCTTCGACCCAGCACAGATTACAAGTCGAACCGCCAGAGGTGTAGCTGTCCCTCATGGGGACCATTACCATTTTATCCCTTATTCACAGATGTCTGAATTGGAAGAGCGAATCGCTCGTATTATTCCTCTTCGTTACAGTTCGAACCATTGGGTGCCAGATTCAAGACCGGAAGAACCAAGTCCGCAGCCGACTCCGGAACCTAGTCCGAGTCCGCAACCTACACCAAATCCTCAACCAGCTCCAAGTAATCCAATTGACGAAAAACTGGTCAAAAAAGCGGTTCGAAAAGTAGCTGATGGCTTTGTATTTGAGGAGAATGGAATCTCTCGTTATATTCCTGCCAAGGAACTTTCAGCAGAAACTGCTGCAGCCATTGATAGTAAACTAGACAAGCAAGAAAGTTTGTCTCATAAACTTGGAGCTAAGAAAACTAACCTCCCATCTGGTGATCAAGGATTTTACAATAAGGCTTATGATTTACTAGCAAAAGTTCATCAAGATTTAATTTCCAATAAAGGGCGCCAAGCTGAATTTGACACTTTGGATAAACTGTTGGAACGTCTCAATGATGCCTCAAGTGATAAAGTCAAGTTGGTGGATGATATCTTGGCCTTTCTAGCACCGATTCGTCATCCAGAACGTCTAGGAAAACCAAATGCGCAAATTGCCTACACTGATGATGAGATTCAGGTAGCCAAGTTGGCAGGCAAGTATACAACAGAAGATGGCTATATCTTTGATCCTCGTGATATCACCAGTGATGAGGGGGATGCCTATGTAACTCCACATATGACCCACAGTCATTGGATTAAGAAAGATAGTTTGTCTGAAGCTGAAAGAGCAGCAGCACAGGTTTATGCTAAAGAGAAAGGTTTGACTCCTCCTTCAACAGACCATCAGAATCCAGGAAATACGGAGGCTAAAGGAGCAGAAGCTATCTACAACCGCGTGAAAGCAGCTAAGAAGGTGCCACTTGATCATATGCCTTACAATCTCCAACATACTGTGGAAGTCAAAAACGGAAGCTTGATTATTCCTCATTATGACCATTACCATAACATCAAATTTGAGTGGTTTGACGAAGGTCTTTATGAGGCTCCTAAGGGGTATACTTTAGAGGATCTCTTTGCGACTGTGAAGTACTATGTCGAACATCCAAACGAACGTCCGCATTCAGATAGTGGTTGGGGAAATGCAAGTGACCATGTTCAAAGAAACCAAAATGGTCAAGCTGATACCAATCAAACGGAAAAACCATCAGAGGAGAAACCTCGGACAGACAAACCTGAGGAAGAAAAGCCACGCGAAGAGAAGCCTCAAAGTGAGAAACCAGAATCTCCAAAACCAACTGAGGAGCCGGAAGAAGAATCACCAGAGGAACCAGAAGAACCTCAGGTCGAGACTGAAAAGGTTGAAGAAAAACTGAGAGAGGCTGAAGAGCTACTTGCAAAGATCCAAGACCCCATTATCAAGTCCAATGCCAAAGAAACTCTCACAGGATTAAAGAATAACTTGCTATTTGGCGCCCAAGACAACAATACTATTATGGCAGAAGTTCAAAAGCTGTTGGCATTGCTAAAGGAGAGTAACTAAACCTACCCCAATTTTCTAACTCCTAAAAACAGGATAGGATATATAGAAAAGATAAAATCGAAAAATGAGAGCAGAATGTGAGTTCTAGTTCTCATTTTTTTTATGAAAATGTGCAAAATAACTTGACATATAGTGTAAATAAAGATAAACTATTTACTAGTTAATTAAATGGTTAAATACCAGTTAAGGAGTAATGATGAAAAAAAGAACGATCCTATTATTGATGGCCAGTTTATTGGCTCTTGTCTTAGGAGCATGTAGTCAAAAAGAAAAACAAGAAGCAAAAGGGATGAAGATTGTCACAAGTTTTTACCCTATCTACGCCATGGTCAAAGAGGTATCGGGGGACTTGAATGATGTACGGATGATTCAGTCAAGTAGTGGAATTCACTCCTTTGAACCGTCAGCAAATGACATTGCTGCCATTTATGATGCGGATGTCTTTGTCTATCACTCTCATACGCTCGAATCTTGGGCGGGAAGTCTAGATCCTAACTTGAAAAACTCAAAAGTTAAAGTTTTAGAAGCTTCTGAAGGAATGATGTTGGAGCGTGTACCAGGTTTGGAAGATGTAGAAGCTGGTGACGGCATCGATGAAAAAACACTCTACGACCCTCACACTTGGTTAGATCCAGAAAAAGCAGGTGAAGAAGCTCAGATTATCGCTGACAAACTTTCGGAGATTGATAGTGCTAATAAGGAAACGTATCAAAAGAATGCTAAAAACTTTATCGCTAAAGCCCAAGAATTGACTAAGAAGTACCAGCCTATTTTTGAAAAAGCGAGTCAAAAGACCTTTGTTACACAACACACAGCCTTTTCTTATCTCGCTAAACGCTTTGGTTTGAAACAACTTGGTATAGCAGGGATTTCCCCTGAACAAGAACCAAGTCCGAGACAACTAACAGAAATTCAGGAATTCGTTAAGACCTATAAGGTTAAAACCATCTTTACTGAGAGCAATGCTTCTTCTAAAGTCGCTGAGACTTTGGTCAAATCAACAGGAGTTAGCCTAAAGACCCTCAATCCTTTAGAAGCAGATCCTGAAAATGACAAAACTTACTTAGAAAATCTAGAAGAAAATATGAATGTTCTTGCAGAAGAATTAAAATGAGGAGATGATAAAAATGAAGAAGAAATACCTTGTAGCAGGATCGGCTCTTGTACTTTCCCTAAGCCTTTGCATCTATGCATTGAACCAACACCAGGTAGAAGAAAACAAAGATAATAACCGTGTGTCTTACGTTGATGGGAAGCAAGACTCTCAAAAAACAGAGACCCAGACACCAGATCAAGTTAGCAAAAAAGAAGACATTCAGGCAGAACAAATTGTCGTGAAAATTACCGATCAAGGTTATGTGACTTCACACGATGATCATTTCCATTATTACAATGGGAAAGTTCCTTTTGATGCGATTTTCAGTGAAGAACTTTTGATGAAAGATGCCAATTATCAACTTAAAGACGCTGACATTGTCAACGAAATCAAAGGTGGCTACATTATCAAGGTGGATGGTAAGTATTATGTCTACCTTAAAGATGTGGCTCATGCTGATAATGTTCGTACGAAGGACGAAATTGAGCGCCAAAAACAAGGTCATACTCATGATGCACCAACTTCTAACAGTGCAGTGACACTTGCGCGATCACAAGGCCGTTATACTACCGAAGATGGCTACATCTTTAATCCGTCTGATATTATAGAGGATACTGGAGATGCTTATATTGTCCCTCATGGTGGACATTACCACTATATTCCAAAGAGCTCCTTGTCTGCTAGTGAATTGGCTGCTGCCCAAGCCTACCTTTCTGGAACTAGAAAACAAGCAAGTGTGACTGACTATCGTCCGAGTCCAAACACAACTAGTCAAACTAGCAATCCGAGTCAAGAAGCTGAAAGACCAAGCAATCCAGAAGAGAGCTTACAGAGTCTATTGCAGCAACTCTATGCTCTTCCAAGTAGTCAACGTTATGCTGAATCAGATGGCTTGATTTTTGACCCTGCTAAGATTTCAAGCAGAACACCAAGTGGCGTAGCGATTCCACACGGAAATCACTATCATTTCATCCCATATACAAAGCTTTCTGCCTTGGAAGAAAAGATTGCTCGTATGATTCCTCTTGCTAGCGACAGTGGGAAGCCAACACCTTTGGAAAATCCAAGCAAACCAGCAGAACATCCAGCTCAACAAGATCATCATGACCAAGACGGTGGCCATGGAAGTCAGGATACCAACCATGAAGACCATGACCATGATGGAGAGGAGCATGACCACCATCACAGCGAAGAACATGATCATGGTTTTGCAGCTGATCGTGTTATTAGTGAAGATGAGCAAGGTTTTGTAGTTTCTCATGGAGATCACGCTCATTATTTCTTTAAGAAGGACTTGACTGTAGCCCAAATCAAAGCTGCCCAAGATCACTTGAAAGAAAATCATCAGCCGCAGCACGTTCAACCACTTGCAAAGACTGTGGAAAGTTTCTCAAGAGATGCTAGCGATGAAGAAAAAATCAAGTATATCTCACAGACCTACGGGGTTCCGCTCGAAGCGATTCGTATTTCAAATGGATTCTTTGTCTTTGGAAATCCGGATCAGGCTTATGATCCAACCCATATCCATCCCTATGCTGTTCGAAAAGAACATGTTCGTATTCCTCTCCAAACTGGGAATCCAGAACTTGATTTCCTAAATGAACTGTATACGACTGCCCTACGTGATGGGGTGTCTCCTTATAGTTTGCAAGTAGAAAATGATAGTTTTGTGATTCCTCACGGAGACCACAATCACTATATCAAGGTCCAAACTAAGGGCTATGAAGTGGCTTTGAAAAATAAGATTCCGGCCCTACAATCGACCTATCAACCTGGGACTTTTGATGAACAAACTGTTCTATCTAAGGTGGATCAACTTTTAGCAGATAGCAGAAGTCTCTACAAAGACCAGCCAATCATGCAGAGACGGGTTGAACTTGCTTTGGGGCAGTTCACCGAAAATATGAAAAAATTGACAACAAACTCAACTGCTGGATATCTAGCAGCCTTGGATCTCTTTGATAAGCAATATATCCATGTGGATCAAAGTGTGGCACCAGTTGAAACATCACCTTTAGATAAGAAGTATCAAGCCCTAGTAGATAAGATCAATACACTGGATACAGATACTTATGGTTTGCCTAAGAAGGATCTTTTGGTACATTTGCAGGAAGCAAAACTAGCACAGGATGAGACAGAGTTGGCTGCCATTGAAGCGAAATTGCAGGCCTTGCAAGATTTCCGCGATCGTACAGGAGTCACAACAGTAGAGTACATCAAGTATTTCTATGAACATGTATCTGACGGTCGTTTGAGAGAAGAGCTTCGGAACCGTGTTGCTAAGTTGACATGGGAACTTTACCAGTCACAATCTTTCCTCAAAGCGACCGACTTGAACAAGTTATTCCCAACTATTTACCAAACTAAGCTAGAAGTAGAAGAAGCTCTCAAAGAAGAACCCGTTTCTACAAAAGCTGGTAAGACTATTCTAGATACGGAAAAAGTAGATAGTCAAACCGCTAAGACAGCTATCTATGAATTCCTAAAAGAACTCTACGGTGATTTTATGCCAGAAGAGCGGGTTAGCAAGGTCAAGAAGGAAGATGTGGATGCTCTCCTATCCAAAGTCGTTCAACTTCTAGCGCGTGTCAAGGAAGATGGTGTCAAACAATCCCTAGCTGAAGAAGCTGCTAATATCAAAGCGGCTGCTGAAAAGGAAAATGCAGACCTTGACGAAGCTAAAACACAACTTGAAGATCTTTTAAATCGTATTGCAGCGACTATCCAACGAGAGAAAAAAGAAGCGGAACAAGATCCACAAACGGTGATCATCTACCAAAAACTCTATAATGTCTTGCTCTCTCTTCACAAGTACTTAGAGGATAACAAAGGATCCGATGCTGACTTTGAACGTGTCGATGCCCTTTTTGATCAACTTGCAGCCAAAAGCAGTGATAAAGAAGGCCTCCTCACTCTAGCTAAAGAAATCATTAGCTTGAACCAAGAACTTCGTTCAAAAGCAAGTGAAACTGGCAGCCAATCTAAGTCTGAGAAAGACAGTGAAACAGCTACTTCTAAACCAACAGAAAAGCAAGCGCAAAGTGAGTCTGAGACAAGTGCTCAACCAAATGAATAAAAAGAAAGACGAAGTAGCTGAGCTACCTCGTCTTTTTTAGTCTTTATAAGATACAATGCCAATGATGGTATCCACCGCACGCTCCATAGTTTGAAGGCTGACGTATTCAAAACGTCCATGCATGTTTTCACCACCAGCAAAGATATTTGGAGTTGGAATTCCCATAAAGGAAATCTTAGACCCATCTGTTCCACCACGAATTGGTTCTATAATTGGCGTGATACCTAAATCTTCCATAACAGCTTTAGCAATGGTAACGGGTGTCATGTCTTTCTCAATGACTTCCTTCATATTGTAGTACTGGTCAGTCAGAGTCAAGGTCACGCGATCATTCCCAAGTTCTTGATTCATCTTGTCAGCAATAGACTGCATAGCTGCTTTACGTGTTTCAAAGGCATCCTTTTCAAAATCGCGAATGATGTAGCTTGCACGCGCCTCCTCGACACTACCTGACACATCCATAAGATGATAGAAACCTTGGTAACCATCTGTTAGTTCAGGTCGGTCATTCTCAGGAAGTTGATTATGAAAATCAATTGCTAGCTGAAGGGCATTGACCATTTGACCCTTTGCAGTACCAGGGTGGACATTGCGCCCTTGGAAATGAAGCTCAGCAGCAGCTGCTGAGAAAGTCTCGTACTGAAGTTCTCCTAGCGGACCACCATCAACAGTATAGGCAAAGTCAACGTCAAAGTCTTCTGCATCAAACTTGTTAGCTCCAACGCCAATTTCTTCATCTGGACCAAAACCAACTCGAATCTCACAGTGTTTGATTTCGGGATGAGCAGTCAGATATTCAATAGCAGTCATAATCTCAGCAATCCCTGACTTGTCATCAGCACCCAGCAAGGTCGTGCCATCGGTTATGATGAGTGTTTGGCCTGGATATTTCTCAAGGCTCTTGAAGTCGGCCGGATCGAGTTTAAAACCAGAATCTCCTAAGTCGATAGCTCCACCATCGTAATTTTCGATGACTTGCGGATTAACTCCCTCAGCATTAAAGTCAGCTGTGTCCATGTGGGAGATGAAGCCAATCTTGCGTGTTAAGCTAGGATCATTAGCTGGTAAGGTACCAATAGCAAAACCATTTGGAAGGTAGTAGACATTTTGCAGACCGACACGTTTCATTTCGGGAATAAGAACATTGGTCGCAAAATCTACCTGGCTTTGCGTACTTGGAGTAGTAGTAGAGTGTTCGTCAGAACGCGTATTGACCTTAACGTATGTCAAGAAACGATCTAAAAGGTTCGGATAAGTCATAAAAACTCCTTTAACAATCATAAAATAGAATGCAAACTTCGGAAAATGCCTCATTCTGAAAATTTCACGAATTTTGAAAAAATATAATAATTCAAATTCAATAGACTTTTAAATGAAATCTTGGATATTTTAAATTAAAATATATGCATTGATATTTTATGAGATTTTTTTATTCTTTTTTCATTTTACCATAGAATAGTTTGAAAGACAAAGAAGAATCATACTCTTTTATTAATTAACATAATATAAAATTAATCATATTAATTGACACTGCGTGAACTTTATTGTACAATTATCTTGTAAATGTACTAGATTGATATAATAATAATATTAGTGCATTCTAGTTAAGGAGAATAAAATGAACATTCGCTTCGATTTTAAGAAAGTTCAAATTATTGCGCGCCGTTTAGTTATACTGTTAGCTATTCTCTTTTTGTGTGCTCCGATAAGTCTGTTAAATGCAGATTCTACTACTGAACCTCAGACAAGCTTACATAAAACGATTACTCCGATATCAGGGGAGGATGACAAGTATGAATTGTCATTGGATATAACGTCCGCACTTGGTGCTGAGATACAGTCAGATCCTCTAGATGTCGTGCTTGTAGCAGATTTATCTGGAAGTATGACATATCAGGATGTAAAATCCTCTAATGGAGCTGTAATTAGTAGGCTACAAGCTCTGAAAAATACACTCCAAGGTGAAAACGGTCGCCGTGGTTTGATAGACACAATCCTTTCAAACTCTAACAATCGTTTATCAATTGTTGGATTTGCTGGGAAAATAGATAACCTACGTTACGATAATTATTATCAATGGCCAGCTTGGGCGGGTTACTTTTCCGGTATATCCCCTCATGACGATGCTAAGACAGTCTTGAACTGGAGTAATGATATTCAAGGAGCTAAAAGCATGGTTTCTAGAATGTCTGTTGATAATAGTGGTGATTCGATTGGTTATGAAAGAGGAATAGGTACAGGTACTAATATTGGTGCAGGACTTCAGTCAGCAACAGAATTACTTCAGTCAGCTAGAACAAGTGCAAAAAAGGTTGTTATTCTTTTGTCAGATGGTTTTGCGAACATGTACTACGATACTAGAGGCTATACGATCTACAATTGGAGCAATAATGATGGTGTAACAGAAATAGCTCCATCGTGGTATCAAACCAATCTAAACACGTTTACTGAAACAGTTTCTGGTTATCTTGCTCCCAAGATTGATGGATTTTATTCTATCAAATTCCGCTACTCTAATAGTACAGATAGTATTTCTAAACTAAAAGAGTACATTGGTAGTTATAATTCTTCCATTCCAAACGAAATATTATCCGCTAACAATGAAAGGGAATTGAGGGAACAATTTAAGGAAATCACCAAGAAAATCCTTCCTCTAGGTGTTCACCATGTGACGATCAAGGATGTTTTGTCCAAATATGTTCAACTTCTTCCCAATAACAGTTCAAATATTCGAGTTGTAAAAATCGAAAACGATAAACAGGAAACCTTGGGATCAGATAAGGTTACGCTGGAAACAAGGAAGAATGAAAATGGTCTGGTCGAAGTAGCAGCAAAATTTAATCCTAACTACATTCTTGATGATAGTGTGAAGTACGCCCTCAAATTTACTGTTACATCAAGTCAAGAAGCCTTAGATGCTATTGCTGGTGATAAAAAACTAGAGGCTGGTGATGCTGAGGGATCTGATGTCAATAAACTCTACTCCAATAAAGGTGCCAGTGTCACTTATTCTTATGGAATCGGTACTACTCAAACCAAGACTAAAGAATACACTGACAACCCAACCTTTAAGCCTTCAGATCCATTAACGGTACCAGTGGAAGTTGAATGGCAAGGTGTGACGGGTGCGAGAACTGTTATTACAGCTGATCAACCGAGTAATGTTGAACTGAAACTGGTTCAAAAGAACAAGAACGGAGGTTCTGACAATCAAGAATATCGAAAGACCAATGTGACTGTTGAAAAAAATAAATCTAATGAAACGAGGAACTTTGAAAAGGTTGCCAAAGGATATCAATACGATATAATTGCACCGGACGTCCCCGCCTTTACCAAAGAAATAAAAAATGTTGGTACAGAATCTAAACCATCCTTTAAGGTCATCTATAAACAATTGCCAAGTCTGACGATTAAGAAAGTGTTGGAAGCTGAAAATAACTTGAACAAAGAGTTTTGGATTAAGGTAAAACTAACCTCTCCTGATTCTTCGCCATTGAATGGAACTTTTGGTGAGATAAATGTTGTGAATGGTGAAGCGAAGATTCGTGTTGACAAACGAAAACGTTGGAAAGGTATTCTAAGCTATCTTCCTCGAGGAACTCATTACAAAGTTGAAGAAGAAGCGGCATCAACGAACGGTTACCACGTTACATATGAGAATCAAGAGGGTGATCTGAATAAAGACGAAACCAGCACTGTTACGAATCACAAGCTTCCAAGTTTATCCGTTACAAAAAAGGTTACGGGGGTATTTGCCAATCTATTAAAATCCTTCAAGATTACCATTAACATCAGGGATGCTCAGAACAGCCCACTGAATGGAACCTATAATGCAACGGTGAATAATAAAAGAACCCCTCTACAATTTACGAATGGTCGAGCGTCTATAGATCTCAACAAAGATCAAACCATAAAAATTGATGGACTTCCACTCGATAGTCACTACACCGTAGAAGAGGAATCAAACTCTTCTCGTGGATATCAGGTATCTTATGAAAATCAAGAAGGCAAGCTTGATGCGGACAAGTCCGCGACAGTCACGAATAATAAGAATAATGTACCTGAGACTGGAATTGACTTCCTCAGCAGTACACTCGTGTTAGGAATAATCCTTCCTCTAGGAGGAATCTTCTTTACAATCCTACTCGGATATCTAGTGGTACATAGGAGAAAATAATGCTACTTAAAAAGAAACATAAGAAAACAGTAACACAAGTCAATCGGGATAAGTCTCCGCCGAGTGTATGGGGAGATATCCTCTACTTAGTCAGTAAGCTTCTGATGGTTGGGTTTGTACTGGCCACCCTTTACTTTTTTGTCTTTGGACTATTGAGATACAATGACGATGGCATGAAGCCAGCCTTAAAGGATGGCGACTTAGTTGTCTACTATAGGTTGGATAAACGTTATTCGATTGGTGATCTGCTCGTCTATAGTTATAAGGGTAAGGAAAGAGTGGCGCGTGTCATTGCAACTGAAGGAAGTACGATCGATATAAACGAAAATGGTCTCATCATCAACGGTTCTCCTCAACAAGAGCAGGATATCTACAAAGACACGCTGCTCTATAAGGAAGGGGCTAGCTTCCCGATGAAGGTCCCAGCAGGACAACTCTTTGTCCTCGGAGACAATCGAACAACGGCTGTAGATAGTCGTGCTTTTGGAACCATTCCTATACAGGATACCCATGGCAAGGTGGTAACAGTCCTAAGGCGACGGAGCTTTTGATGACAATTTATGAAAAAAGAAATTTAAAAATAAAAGGAATAATCATGAAAAAAACATTTTTGAAAAAATTAGTTACTGCAAGCATTGCAGCTGTAACCGCCTTGTCGGTCTTTAGAGGAGTGCCAACATTTGCGGATGATAATGATGTGGCAACTGCCAAAGCAAATGGTGAAACAAGTGCAAAAGTTTCTATTAATAAGGTATTGAATATTGCGGAAGGAATTACAACACCTGAAGCAACCTTTACATTTACTTTCACCCCTAAAACTGGTACATCATCAAATGGTGCACCCTATGAAACGATTGATTCTACTAATGGTCAAATTACAGATAAAAATGTATCTTATTCTGGAACAGACGTTTTAGCAACTGGCCAAACTAGCATTAAGAAAGATACCGGCGATATTTTTAGAGAAGTGAACTATACACATGCTGGTGAATATGTCTATACTGTTGCTGAAAAACAAAATGTTGGTTGGAAAGTTATTCAAAAAAATGGTTCACCTATTGATTTTATGACATACGATAATCGCAACTATGAAATGCATGTCATTGTTAAGAACAAAACTACAGGAGGAACATATATTTCTTCTGTGTATTTTAAACAAGTCACTCCAAGTGTGAATGGTAAAGTAAAACCATCTGAAAGTGGAACTACTTACAAATATGATCTTTTCACTAACATCTATCGTAAAAATGCTGGTAAAATTACAGATCCAAATGAACCAAACCCTAATAAACCAAATGTTTCAAAAGTTGATCCAAATGCTAAATCTTTAGTAATTAAAAAAGTTGTGTCAGGTGCTACTGCAGATAAATCAAAAGATTTCACTTTCAAGCTTACTTTTACCAAAGCATCTACAGAAACTTCACAATCCATCACTGGTAAAATCGGTGAAACCTCAAAAACATTTGTCTATGGTCAAGAAACAACTATAACACTACGCCACGATCAATCTTTGGTGTTTGACACAATTCCTGCAGGTACTCGTTATAAATTGGTTGAAACAGGATCTCAAGGTTATACAGCTTCAGCTGCATATAAGGAGAACGGAGCATCAAAAAATCAAGCTGGTACAGTTTCTACAAATTTCACTCAAGATAGTATCCTTGTTGGTGAAAAACCCAACGATAACACTATCACAAATAGCTTACCAGACGTTACCCCTACTGGTCTCTTGATTGACAATCTTCCTTTCATCTTGATGATTGGTCTTGGTTTGGCTGGATTTGTTGTTTTGTCTAAAAAACGCAGACAAGCTTAAGCAACTGGTTTGACCGATGAAAATCAAGCGTGAGAAACCAAAAAGGAGTTTGTCTAGGCGTCTGGTCCTTGCTGTAGATGCGTTGATAAATCATATCTTGCTCCTCTTGGCGGCCTTAGTCTTTCTCTTTGGTTTCTACGCTCTTTGGGATGCCAATCAGGTCTATTCTCAGGCTTCATCAAGTGAGTATGAGGCCTATAAACCAGTGAGTACTACTGAGAAAGATGAGCTTGCTAGTTTTTCTGGCTTTCACAAGCTACAGCAAGTCAATCCAGAGGTTCTCGGTTGGATCAATGTCTATGGCACCAATATCGACTATCCCTTAGTCCAAGCCAAAGACAATGAAAAGTACCTGAACAAAGATTCCAAGGGAGAATTTGCAGCTACAGGAGCTATTTTCCTTGAGGCTCGAAATGAATCCAAGTTCGAGGACTTTAATACCATCATCTACGGACACCATGTAGAAAATGGGGTTATGTTTGGAGATGTAGCAAAGTTTTCTGATAAGGAATTCTTTGACCAGCATCGCTACGGCAGTATTTACTATAATGGCGTTGAAAAAGGTCTTGAAATCTTTGAAATGCTCGAGGTGGACGCCTATGACTTTAACATCTACGATCCAGGTATTAATGGGGATGATCGGCGCCAAGAATATATCGATCACTTACTCTCGGTTGCCATTCACAAACGAGACATTACACTGGGGCCAAATGACCATATCATCCTTCTCAGTACCTGTTTCCTAGACGTAACAAATGGGAGACATATCGTAGTTGCCAAGATTACGGATACGGTTCCAAAGAACACCTTCCATACGAAAAAATCAAAACCATTCCCTTATAGTGTCTTTGATGATTCGTCGCTCGGACGATTTCTCTCATCGATTCCTTTGTGGATATGGTACATCATCTTGTTTATCTTGCTCTTGCTATTGATCTTCTTGCTCATCATCCTCTATTTGATCTTGCGTCGTAGAAGAGAAGCAAAGGAAGAAGGAGCAGATACCATTACTGACTAAACTACCAATAAAAGAGAAAGGGATAGCCTCTCTTGCTCTTTTATTTTCAAGGCTAGAAAGGAGAAAGCAGGAAATATGAAAACAAGTACAAGTCGCAAAGTTATAAAGGTCATTCTATCCCTCTTTCTAGTTTTTTTCTGTCTTTTTACAGCTGATAGGGTCCTTGCGAGTGACTACGATCATTATAATCCCATTGAAAAGGATGCCAGCAGTACGGGCTTTGAAACCTTGCAGCACCTCAACAAGGATGTTTGTGGTTGGATTAGCCTTGATGGGACCAAGGTAGACTATCCCCTCTTGCAGAGTCAGGACAATGTCAAATACCTTGACCGCAATGCTTTTGGCGATTATACTGTGTCAGGGTCTATTTTTCTAGACTATCGTTTTAATCCAAACTTTACTGACTTTAACACCATCATCTATGGTCACTCCATGGCTTCTGGTGCTATGTTTGGGGAGATTCAAAAATTTGCGGATCAAGATTTTTTTGAAATGCATCGCTATGGCTCTATCTACTACAATGGCCGTGAACGTGGTCTGGAGATTTTTGGGATTTTAGAAGTAGACGCCTATGACACGGAGATTTACCGAACTTTGAGTTCCAACGATGAGGAACACCAGGCTTACTATCAATATTTGCTAAGTAAAGCCAAGTACAAGCGAGATGTCTCCTTGACCTCAACGGACAAGATTGTTTTGTTAAGCACCTGTTTCCTTAACATTACCAACGGACGACATATCCTATTAGCTAAAATAACGGATGCACCAGTAAAAGCAGCCCAGGATAAAAGTGGAGAAGCTGTAGGGACGCGGTATTTCGATCAAGGGCTACCAACGCATTGGATTTATATCCTTGCCTTTCTTCTCCTGATTATCGTTATTTTACTCCTTGTTGTTATCATCCTAATCATGAGACGAGATAAAAAGACTAAAGAACAAAAGAAATAGTAGACGTCGGAAGCGTTTACTATTTTTTTCTTTCATGATAGAATAGATAGTGAAAATAATATCATAAGGATGATAACATGAAAAAAGCAATATTAATGATGACCTTTGGATCTCCAGAGGAGATTAGTTTTGAAGGAGTAGCAGAATTTTTTACAAACATTCGTCGTGGAGTTAGACCCCAAGACCACGAGATCCAGACTCTCTATGACAACTATGTCCTTATCGGCGGGACACCCTTGCAGCGGATTACACGTGAGGAGGTTGATTTAGTCAAGGAACGTTTAGGCGAGGAGTACGGTATCTACTTTGCCAACAAATTTTCTCGTCCCTTTATTCCAGACGTGATCAAGCAGATGGAAGCTGATGGTGTTGAAGAATGTATCTGCTTGATTTTGGAACCTCATTATTCTTTTTACTCAGTCATGGGGTATGAAAAGTTTCTGGAAAGCCAGCAGATCCGATTTTTAGTCATTAAGGACTGGTATCAACAGCAGCCTTTGTTGGACTTTTGGACAGATGAGATTAGAAAAATTTTACGAAACCATGTGGGAGAAGAATCTTTCAAGGTAATCTTTTCAGCCCACAGTGTTCCCATTTTTGCCTTGGACTATGGAGATCCATATATCGATCAGATTTTCGATAATAGCAAGCTAATCGCTGAACAACTCGGCCTAATGACAGACCACTATACCAATACTTGGCAGAGCGAAAGCGATATTGGAATCCCTTGGATCAAGCCAGATGTTTTAGAATATTTACGAGAACAAAAGCAACATCCCGAGCATTATATTTTTGTCCCGATTAGTTTTATCAGTGAGCACATCGAAGTCCTGTTTGACAACGATGTAGAATGTTATGAGTTGTGTCAAGAATTAGATGTCACCTACCATCGTCCACCTATGCCCAATACGGATAGCCGTTTAATTGACGCATTAGTTGCTACTGTAAGAGCCAATGAAGACAAAGAATTTAAAGCTTTTCTCCCAGAAGAAGAAACTTTTGATGAGTTAGCGCCTTCAGCAACTACCAAGGACATCATGGAGGAGACAGACGACCTTCAGATGCCAGAATTTGTCAAAAAGCTCATTGAGAAAAAAGGCCGTGAAAATGTGAAGATGCCGTACTTAATTAAGAAAATGCTCGAAAAGGCTGGGAAATTACCAAAAGAGTAAAGAAAAAAGGATTTAGCTTTAAGCTAGATCCTTTATCTGTTTTATTTTTTCTCAAGAAGAGCTTTGATTTCTTGAAGAACTTCAAGTTCAGTTGGAGCAGCAGGTGCTTCCTCAACCACTTCCTCTTTCTTACGAAGGTTTTGAGCTTTTTCAATACCTTTGATAACGAAGAAGAGAACTGTACCCACAACAAGGAAGTTGATAACAGCGCTTAAGAATTTACCATATGTAACACCATTCCATGCAAGCTCAGCGATGTTTTGTACTTTCGCAGCTTCCAAAGCTGGGTTCAATAGAAGTGGAGTGATGATATCGTTAACAAATGAAGTAACGATAGCACCAAATGCAGAGGCAATGATCACACCGACAGCAAGGTCAACAACATTACCACGAAGCAAAAATGCTTTAAGATCCTTTAACATTTTCATAAATTCCTTTCCTAATTTTCTGATTTATTATATCCTAAATTGTGACAAAAAGCAACTTGAACGCTCAAAGTGGTCAGTTGCCCCCTTTAAAAATATAGATTTTACTGAAAATATAATTTAAAATGATGATCAAAATTTGCGCTAGGATAGTTTCAACCGTATTAACTCTATCTATATTATATTCAACAAACTGGCCAATAATATCAGGAAAGGCTGTAACAAAGATATAAGTTAAAAGAAGGTCCAGTCCAAGAGTAGAGAGACGAGCTAAGAAAAACTTAGCTAGGCGAGTTAGCCAATTCCTTCTCTCTTGTTTAAAGACAATTGTATCATTTGTGAGAAAGGCAAAGAGAATCCCAATAAAATTTGCAAGGGCAGTTGCAAGGATTTCCTGGTGGCTGATATGGTAAATAACCAAACGTGATACAATAGAAACCAGAGTAGTAGCACCACCAAAAAATAGGTAGGAGAGGATTTCGTTATCAAAGAAAGCTTTTATTAGTCTTTTCATGATTTTAGTATAGCATAAAGCTGGCTAATGTGCTATACTAGTAAGGTTGATAATCTCAACCCTTGGTGCTTAGCTTCTTTCACCAAGCATATTTTACGCGGGAAACCGCTAAAGGAGAAAACATGAAAAAATTAACTGTTCGTGACATAGCAGATATTGCTATTGTTGCTGCTATTTATGTAGTTTTGACTATTACGCCACCAATCAATGTTCTTAGTTTTGGGGTGTATCAGTTCCGTATTTCAGAAATGTTGAATTTCTTGGCATTTTACAACCCTAAATACATCATCGGTGTGACGATTGGTTGTATGATTGCTAATTTCTTTAGTTTTGGTATAATTGATGTCTTTGTCGGTGGAGGTTCTACCTTAGTTTTCCTTAGTCTAGGTGTATGGCTCTTTGCAAAATACAGCAAAGATTACCTCTTTAACGGATTGATTCGAAAAGATCATTTCTTCTTTTCAATCCTCTTCTCCATTTCAATGATTACCATTGCAGCCGAACTTCATATCTTGACAGAAGCTCCCTTCTTCTTCACATGGTTCTCTACTGGAATTGGTGAGTTTGCATCACTTATAGTGGGAGCGATTTTGATTGGTAAACTGGGACAGCGAATCGATCTAACAAAATAAGAAGTTTATAAGCTAGATTCTTGATAAGTCTAGCTTTTTTCATTCCATAAATTAAAAGAGAGCGCTTGACAAGAACATAGAACTATAGTATACTTTTTAGGTAAGCTGATTTAGCTCAGTTGGCAGAGCGCATCCATGGTAAGGATGAGGTCGCCGGTTCAATCCCGGCAATTAGCATTAAATAGATACAAAAACCCTTATTTACAAGGGTTTTTGTTATGTCTGACCCAAATTTTTCAAAGATATTTCTTATGCACCTGTATAAATGAAGCAAAGAGTTTTGGCTGTTGACAAAAGTGACTCTATCTAGTAGAATAGTAGATGCGATGAGTCGATAGGCAGTCTTCGGAATGCTATTGAGCATAAGGAGGTCATAACGCAGGAGCGGACCTTGATGAGTTGTGTGAACCTGCTCATCACATGAAGATGCCTCTTAGTCCCTGGTCAATGACTAGGGATTTTTAATTTTCAGAAAATATAACCCAAAAATGCTTTTCAATTTCTGGAAAAAGTAGTATAATACATCTATTATAGAAATTTTTAGAAAATTCCGAAAGAGGTTATTTATGGGATATACAGTTGCTGTAGTCGGCGCGACAGGTGCTGTCGGAGCTCAGATGATAAAAATGTTGGAAGAATCAACACTTCCAATCGATAAAATTCGTTACCTTGCTTCTGCACGTTCAGCAGGCAAGACTTTGAAATTTAAAGACCAAGATATTACGATTGAAGAAACGACTGAGACCGCTTTTGAGGGTGTTGATATTGCACTCTTCTCAGCAGGTGGTTCGACATCAGCTAAGTATGCACCATACGCAGTTCAAGCTGGAGCGGTAGTAGTAGATAATACATCTTATTTCCGTCAAAATCCTGATGTTCCTTTGGTTGTTCCAGAGGTCAATGCTCATGCACTTGATGCCCACAACGGGATTATTGCCTGCCCTAACTGTTCAACAATCCAAATGATGGTGGCTCTTGAGCCAGTTCGTCAAAAATGGGGCTTGGACCGTATCATCGTTTCAACTTACCAAGCGGTTTCAGGTGCTGGTATGGGAGCGATTCTTGAAACACAACGTGAACTCCGTGAAGTCTTGAATGACGGTGTGAATCCACGTGATTTGCATGCGGAAATCTTGCCTTCAGGTGGTGACAAGAAACACTATCCTATCGCCTTTAACGCTCTTCCACAAATCGATGTCTTCACGGACAATGATTACACTTACGAAGAGATGAAGATGACTAAGGAAACGAAGAAAATCATGGAAGATGATAGCATCGCAGTGTCTGCAACATGTGTGCGTATTCCTGTCTTGTCTGCTCACTCTGAGTCTGTTTACATTGAAACAAAAGAAGTGGCTCCAATAGAAGAAGTGAAAGCAGCTATCGCAGCCTTCCCAGGTGCAGTTCTTGAAGATGATGTAGCTCATCAAATCTATCCACAAGCTATCAATGCTGTTGGTTCACGTGATACCTTTGTTGGTCGTATCCGTAAAGACTTAGATGCTGAAAAAGGAATCCATATGTGGGTTGTTTCAGATAACCTTCTCAAAGGTGCTGCCTGGAACTCAGTTCAGATTGCAGAAACGCTTCACGAACGTGGATTGGTTCGTCCAACAGCTGAGTTGAAATTTGAATTAAAATAGTCATATCGTTTAGGAGTTCAGATGAACTCCTTCTTTGAAATAGAGAGGTGTTTCTCATGTCTTATCAAGATTTAAAAGAGTGTAAAATCATCACGGCCTTTATTACCCCTTTCCATGAGGATGGCTCCATCAACTTTGATGCTATTCCAGCATTGATCGAGCATTTGTTGGCCCATCATACAGATGGAATTCTTCTAGCTGGAACGACTGCTGAGAGTCCAACTTTGACCCACGATGAAGAGTTGGAACTCTTTGCAGCTGTACAAAAGATTGTCAATGGACGTGTTCCTTTGATTGCAGGTGTAGGTACCAATGATACACGTGACTCGATTGAATTTGTCAAAGAAGTCGCAGACTTTGGTGGCTTCGCTGCTGGACTTGCTATCGTACCATACTACAACAAACCTTCTCAAGAAGGCATGTACCAGCACTTTAAAGCTATTGCAGATGCATCAGATTTACCTATTATCATTTATAACATTCCAGGGCGCGTGGTTGTCGAATTGACTCCAGAAACTATGCTTCGTTTGGCAGACCACCCAAATATCATCGGTGTTAAAGAATGTACCAGCTTGGCTAATATGGCTTACTTGATTGAGCACAAGCCAGAAGAGTTCTTGATTTATACAGGTGAGGATGGAGATGCCTTCCATGCTATGAACCTTGGTGCAGATGGGGTTATTTCTGTTGCCTCTCATACAAATGGGGACGAAATGCACGAAATGTTCACTGCCATTGCAGAAAGCGACATGAAGAAAGCTGCAGCTATTCAGCGTAAATTCATCCCTAAGGTCAATGCTCTCTTCTCTTATCCAAGTCCTGCACCTGTCAAGGCAGTTTTGAACTACATGGGATTTGAAGCTGGACCAACTCGTCTACCTCTCGTTCCAGCACCAGAAGAAGATGCCAAACGCATTATCAAAGTTGTTGTAGATGGCGACTACGAAGCGACTAAGGCAACTGTAACTGGTGTTTTAAGACCAGATTACTAACAAAGACAATAAAATCCATGACCGCAAGAACGATCATGGATTTTTCTTATTTTCCTAAACAGAATTGGCTAAAGAGTTGGGTAATGAGTTCATCAGGTGCGGCATCTCCAGTAATTTCTCCGAGAATTTCCCAAGTACGGGTCAAATCTACTTGAAGCAAATCAACTGGCATACCCAGTTCCAGCCCTTCGTTAACAGCTTGTAAGCTTTCGACTGCTTTTTCAATCAAGGAAATGTGACGGGCGTTGGACAAGTAAGTAGCATCTTGCTCGACCAAGCCAGCATTTTCAAAGAAGAGGTCATTAATTCGTTCTTCAATCTTATCAATGTTTTGGTTTTTAAGAACTGAAATACGGATGACATCTTCTGGAAGTTCAGAAGTTTCAATCGCTTCAGGCAGGTCAGTTTTGTTGAGAAGAATGATTCGATTAGTATACTGACTGATTTCTAAGAGTTGGCGATCTTGGGCGGTCAGTGGTTCACTGGCATTTAGCACTAGTAGCACCAAGTCAGCTTCCTTGAGGGCTTTTTTCGAACGCTCGACACCGATTTGTTCGACGATGTCATCTGTTTCCCGGATACCAGCTGTATCAATCAATTTAAGAGGAACACCATTGATATTGACGTATTCTTCGATGACATCTCGAGTAGTACCTGCGATGTCTGTTACGATGGCCTTATCTTCACGAAGGAGATTATTGAGAAGACTGGATTTCCCAACATTGGGACGGCCGATGATGGCAGTTGAAATTCCCTCACGAAGGATCTTACCGCGACGGGCTGTTCGAAGGAGATTGGTTAGCAACTGCTCAAACTCCATAGTCTTCTCGCGGACAACAGCAGTAGTGGCTTCCTCAACATCGTCATACTCAGGATAGTCGATATTGACCTCAACTTGGGCAAGCGTATTGAGGATTTCTTGACGAGTATTATTAATGAGGTCAGAAAGAGAACCGTCCAATTGTTTGACTGCAATATTCATGGCCTTATCTGTCTTAGCATGGATGATGTCCATCACCGCCTCAGCCTGTGTTAAGTCCACACGACCGTTTAGAAAGGCACGCTTGGTAAATTCACCAGGTTCTGCCAACCGAGCTCCTTCACGGATAGCTAGTTGGAGAATTTCATTGGTCACCGCAATTCCACCGTGGGTGTTAATCTCGATAATGTCCTCGCGAGTGAAGGTCTTTGGAGACTTCATAGCCCCAACCATAACCTCGTCCATGACCTTACCAGTTTGAGGATCAACGATGTGACCATAGTTGAGAGTGTGGCTGGCAACCTTACTCAAATCCTTGCCTTTAAAAATCTTCTGCGCAATGGCAAAACTGTCAGTTCCGCTCAGGCGGACAATACCAATGGCCCCTTCACCTAGTGGAGTAGAGATAGCAGCGATGGTATCAAATTCACGTGTAATCATACTAATTCCTTTTGTATTTCTTTTCTTAGGATATGTATCCAAACATCTCTTCAAATTGTAACAAATTTAGGTTATTTCTTCAATGGAAGCTACTTAAAGATTGAAAAAGCCTAAGCAATTCTGCTTAAGCTTGCTTATTTGGTACGCATTTCACCTTGAGGAAAATAGGTTCCTTCAGGCATGTCGTTGATAATGACATGAACAGCAGACTGAGGTGCTCCTGTGTTGCGGACAACTGCTTCAGTAACCTCCTTAGCAAGAGCTTTCTTTTGCTCGAGCGTACGTCCTTCAAATAAATCGATGCGAACAAATGGCATAATGGTTTCCTCCGTGGATTCTTTATTTCTTTATATTTTACCATATTTTGCCATTTAAAGCTTCAGAAAATTATGATATACTAGAATGTAGCAAAAATTTAGAAATGGACGTGAAATAGAAGCATGGCACAGTTGTATTATCGTTATGGGACTATGAACTCAGGTAAAACGATTGAGATTCTTAAGGTAGCCTATAACTATGAGGAGCAAGGAAAGGGAGTTGTGATTATGACTTCGGCTCTGGATACGCGTGACGGTGTTGGCTATGTGTCGAGTCGAATCGGCATGAAACGCCCAGCTATTGCGATTGAGGAAACGACGGATATCTTCGGCTATATCCTAGATTTACCTGAAAAACCTTACTGTGTGTTGGTCGATGAGGCTCAATTTCTCAAGCGTCACCATGTTTACGACCTAGCTCGTGTTGTTGATGAGTTAGACATACCTGTCATGGCTTTTGGTTTGAAGAATGACTTTCGCAATGAATTGTTCGAAGGTTCCAAATACCTCTTGCTTTTAGCAGATAAGATTGACGAAATCAAGACTATCTGCCAGTATTGTAAGAAAAAGGCGACTATGGTGTTGCGTACGCAGGATGGTGTGCCAGTCTATGATGGAGAACAAATTCAGATCGGTGGAAATGAAACTTATATCTCAGTCTGCCGT
The DNA here is from genome assembly GCF_041432195.1 of Streptococcus sp. 27098_8_23. Taxonomy (GTDB): domain Bacteria; phylum Bacillota; class Bacilli; order Lactobacillales; family Streptococcaceae; genus Streptococcus. Next base: position 447,752 of record NZ_JAPVZF010000001.1, read on the forward strand.
AAACATTATTTTGCCCCTGAAATCAATAAGGAGAATAAAGAAAAATGAACATCTATGATCAACTACAAGCTGTAGAAGACCGTTATGAAGAATTAGGAGAATTGCTGAGTGACCCAGATGTCGTCTCAGATACCAAGCGTTTCATGGAGCTTTCGAAAGAAGAGGCTTCTACACGTGATACGGTAACTGCCTACCGTGAGTACAAACAAGTTCTTCAAAACATCGTTGATGCTGAGGAGATGATTAAGGAATCAGGCGGAGATGCGGACTTGGAAGAAATGGCCAAGCAAGAGCTCAAAGATGCCAAGGCTGAAAAAGAAGAATACGAAGAAAAATTAAAAATCTTGCTTCTTCCAAAAGATCCTAATGATGACAAGAATATCATTCTTGAAATTCGTGGAGCGGCTGGTGGTGACGAAGCAGCACTTTTCGCTGGAGATCTTCTAACTATGTACCAAAAGTATGCGGAAGCCCAAGGTTGGCGCTTTGAAGTCATGGAAGCTTCTATGAACGGTGTCGGTGGTTTCAAAGAGGTGGTTGCTATGGTTTCTGGTCAATCTGTATATTCTAAGCTTAAGTACGAATCAGGTGCCCACCGTGTGCAACGTGTCCCTGTGACAGAAAGCCAAGGCCGTGTACATACTTCGACAGCGACAGTGCTTGTCATGCCTGAAGTGGAAGAAGTAGAGTACGATATTGATCCAAAAGACCTTCGTGTTGATATTTACCACGCATCGGGTGCTGGTGGTCAGAACGTCAACAAGGTTGCGACTGCCGTTCGTATCGTTCACTTGCCAACTAATATCAAGGTTGAGATGCAGGAAGAACGTACCCAGCAGAAAAACCGTGAGAAGGCCATGAAAATCATCCGTGCGCGTGTTGCTGACCATTTTGCTCAGATTGCCCAAGATGAACAAGACGCTGAACGTAAGTCAACAATCGGTACTGGTGACCGTTCAGAACGGATCCGTACTTACAATTTCCCACAAAACCGTGTCACAGACCACCGTATTGGCTTGACCCTTCAAAAACTAGATACCATCTTGTCTGGTAAATTGGATGAAGTTGTAGACGCTTTGGTTCTTTATGACCAAACACAGAAATTAGAAGAATTAAACAAATAATGAAACTAGCTCAATTATTTTCAGATTTTGAAGAAGAGTTGATAAGACAAGGAGAGGAAGCAGAAAGCCTCTCTTTTGTCTATCGTAGCTTAAAAAATCTCTCTTTTACGGACTTTGTCTTTGCCCTCCAGCAAGAGGTAACAGAGGCCGAAAAACAATTTGTAGAAGAAGTTTACCAGCAGTTAGCGGCCCACAAACCAGCTCAGTACATCATTGGACAGGCAGATTTCTTTGGAATGCAGTTAAAAGTGGATGAGCGGGTTTTGATTCCTAGACCTGAAACAGAGGAGTTGGTGGACCTTATCCTAGCTGAAAATCCTGAGAAAAATCTTAAGATCCTAGATATTGGGACTGGAAGTGGCGCCATAGCTCTTGGATTAGCTAAAAACAGACCAGATTGGTCAGTGACAGCAGCAGATATTTCACAAGACGCCTTGCAGCTTGCATCAGAGAATGCTAGAAATCAAAATCTTAATATATTTTTTAAAAAATCTGATTGTTTTGCAGAAATTTTTAAAAAATATGATATAATTGTATCCAATCCACCCTATATCTCTCGTGAAGATGAGTCAGAGGTCGGTTTGAATGTTTTGCATTCGGAGCCTCATCTAGCTCTCTTTGCAGATGAGGATGGCCTAGCTATTTACCGTAGAATTGCGGAAGATGCAAAAGACTATCTCACAGATGGTGGTAAGATTTACCTTGAAATTGGATACAAGCAAGGTCAAAGTGTTCCTTCGCTTTTTAGGAAACATCTTCCTGAAAAACGAGTACGAACACTCAAGGACCAATTTGGTCAAGATAGGATGGTTGTAGTTGATGATGGACAGGATTAGACAAGAGTTGGAAAAGGGCGGATCTGTTGTTTTGCCTACAGAGACGGTTTACGGTCTTTTTGCTAAGGCTTTAGATGAAAAATCTGTCGACCATGTTTACCAACTCAAACGTCGTCCTAGAGATAAGGCGCTCAATCTTAATGTTGCTTCTCTAGAGGACATCTTGCACTTTTCAAAGAAACAGCCAACTTATCTACAAAAGCTTGTAGAGGTCTTTTTACCGGGTCCCTTGACCATTATCCTCGAAGCCAATGACCGAGTTCCCTATTGGGTCAACTCTGGTCTTGCAACTGTCGGATTTCGGATGCCGAGTCACCCCATTACACTTGATTTAATTCGAGAGACAGGTCCTTTGATTGGGCCGTCTGCCAATATCTCGGGTCAGGCGAGTGGCGTGACCTTTGCTCAAATTCTAGAGGATTTTGACCAAGAGGTTTTGGGGCTGGAGGACGACGCTTTTCTAACTGGACAGGATTCGACGATTTTGGATTTGTCTGGAGACAAGGTGAAAATCTTACGCCAGGGGGCGATTAAGCGAGAAGATATTCTTGCACAGTTGCCAGAGATTTCTTTTGAGGAGGAATGAGATGCTAAGAAATTTGCAAGAAACAGATGTGAATGCTATATGTGAGATTAACCAAGAGGCTTTGGGCTATTCTTTTAGTTCAGAGGACACAGCTAGTCAACTAGCTAGACTGTCTCAGGATTCTCATCATTTCCTACTTGGCTATGAGGATGAGGTCAGCCATGTCCTACTTGGATATGTCCATGCTGAAGTTTATGAATCCCTCTATTCCAAAGCAGGATTTAATATTTTAGGCTTAGCAGTTTCGCCTCAAGCACAAGGACGAGGTATCGGTAAAAGCTTACTGCAAGGGTTGGATCAAGAAGCAAAAAGACGGGGTTATGGGTTTATCCGCTTAAACTCTGCTGATCATCGTCTGGGAGCTCATGCATTTTATGAAAAAGTTGGTTATACTTGTGATAAAGTGCAGAAACGGTTTATTCGCATCTTTTAGTATAATTTCTTAAACTAAAGGACCAGTCACACTATAAAGGAGAAGACCTATGATTTTTGATAAAGACGATTTTAAAGCATACGATGCTGATCTATGGAATGCTATTGCCAAAGAAGAAGAACGCCAACAAAACAATATCGAGTTGATTGCTTCGGAAAACGTGGTTTCCAAGGCTGTTATGGCAGCTCAAGGGTCTATCTTGACAAACAAATATGCCGAGGGTTACCCAGGACGCCGTTATTATGGTGGAACTGATGTAGTAGACGTGGTAGAAACTCTAGCTATTGAACGTGCAAAAGAAATTTTCGGTGCTAAATTCGCCAATGTCCAACCTCACTCAGGAAGCCAAGCCAACTGTGCAGCATATATGGCTTTGATTGAGCCTGGTGACACTGTAATGGGAATGGATTTGGCAGCAGGTGGACACTTGACCCACGGAGCTCCAGTTAGCTTCTCTGGTCAAACCTACAACTTTGTTTCTTACAGTGTTGATCCTGAAACGGAACTCTTGGACTTTGATGCTATCTTGAAACAAGCCCAAGAAGTAAAACCAAAACTAATCGTAGCGGGTGCTTCAGCCTATTCTCAAATTATCGACTTCTCAAAATTCCGTGAAATCGCAGATGCTGTTGGGGCTAAGCTTATGGTCGATATGGCGCATATCGCTGGCTTGGTTGCAGCTGGTCTTCACCCAAGTCCAGTGCCATACGCTCATATCACTACAACAACGACCCACAAAACTCTTCGTGGACCGCGTGGTGGTTTGATTTTGACAAATGATGAGGACCTAGCTAAGAAAATCAACTCAGCTATTTTCCCTGGTATTCAGGGTGGTCCTTTGGAGCATGTTGTCGCTGCTAAGGCTGTTTCCTTCAAAGAAGTTTTGGACCCAGCCTTCAAGGAATATGCTGCTAATGTCATCAAAAACAGCAAGGCTATGGTTGAAGTCTTCTTGCAAGACCCTGATTTCCGTATCATCTCAGGTGGTACTGAAAATCACCTCTTCCTAGTGGATGTGACTAAGGTTGTAGAAAACGGAAAAGTTGCTCAAAACTTGCTGGATGAAGTTAATATTACCCTAAATAAAAACTCAATCCCATACGAAACCTTGTCACCATTCAAGACAAGTGGTATTCGTATCGGATCTGCAGCCATCACTGCACGTGGATTTGGTGAAGAAGAAAGCCGTAAAGTTGCTGGACTCATCATTAAAACTCTTAAGAATGCAGAAAATGAAGCTGTCTTAGAAGAAGTGAGAAGTGCGGTCAAAGCGTTGACAGATGCCTTCCCACTATACGAGGACTAATACTTTTATGGACATTTATATTAAGAAAGCTATTATCCATCAGTTCAGCCCAGATGATACCGAGCTGTTTCTAGCGGATAAATTTCTCAATATCACTCCAAAAATCGAGGAATACCTACGTAAAAAAATCGAACGCGTGTATTCAGATGAAGCAAAGACTGGGATTTTCGAAGAAGAAAATCCCTTCTTCAATCACATCACAGATGATTTGTTGGAGACATCAGTAACACTGGCTAATCTTTGGAAAGAAGAGTTTAGCATTTCTGAAAATCTCAAGACCAATGACTTGATTTTTGTTCAGTTTTCTAAAGAAGGTGTAGAGCATTTCGCTTTCTTGCGAATTGCCCTGCGGGAAACCTTAACCCACCTTGGTGGAGAAGTTGATAATCCAATCAAGCTGACTCAGAATAACTTACCTGGATTTGGAACGGGGGCTGATGAGGCCTTGGTGGTCAATCTTCAAAGTCGAAAGTACCACCTCATCGAGAAACGAATCAAGTATAATGGAACTTTTTTGAACTACTTTTCAGAGAATATGCTTGCTGTCGCCCCTAAGATTTCGCCAAAAAAATCCATCAAGGAACTGGAAAAAACGGCTCAGAGAATTGCAGAGTCCTTTAACACAGATGATTTTCAATTCCAATCCAAGGTCAAATCAGCGATTTTCAACAATCTTGAAGAAAGCAATGAATTGTCACCCGAGAAATTGGCTAATGACCTTTTTGACAATAATCTGACGGCTCGTTTGAGCTTTATTGACCAAGTCAAGGAAGCCGTACCAGAACCAGTCCAGTTCGATGAAATTGATGCCAGTCGTCAGCTCAAGAAATTTGAAAACCAAAAACTTTCCTTGTCAAACGGAATTGAACTCATCGTTCCCAATAACGTCTATCAAGACGCCGAGTCTGTTGAGTTTATCCAAAATGACAATGGAACCTATTCTATCTTAATCAAAAATATCGAGGATATTCAAAGTAAATAATGTTTAAATTTATAAGAAGAGTGCTTGTGCTAGCAGTCTTCCTTTTCGCAGGATACAAAGCTTATCATATCCATCAGGATGTTAAACAAGTCATGACCTACCAACCCATGGTTCGAGAAATCTTGAGCGAAAGAGATACTCCAGCCAATGAAGAGTTAGTTCTCGCCATGATTTATACCGAAACGAAGGGAAAAGAGCGGGATGTCATGCAGTCTAGTGAGTCTGCTAGTGGCGCTACAAATACCATCAATGACGATGCCTCTAGTATTCGCCAAGGGATACAGACACTAACAGATAACCTCTATTTGGCACAGAGCAAAGGAGTAGATGTCTGGACCGCCGTTCAAGCCTATAATTTTGGACCTGCCTATATCGACTTTATTGCTCAGAATGGTAAGGAAAATACCTTAGTACTAGCCAAGCGTTACTCCCGAGAAACGGTCGCTCCAATCCTTGGTAATACTACTGGGAAGACCTACACCTATATCAACCCTATTTCTATCTTTCACGGAGCCGAACTCTATGAAAATGGTGGAAATTATTACTACTCGAGACAGGTACGCTTTAACTTGTACATCATGAAATTCTTTAATTTCTTTTAAGCATCTGGTTTGACCAGATGTTTTTCGCTATAAGCTTTCTTTAAGAATGTTTTATTACCCTAGAAAGGTAAAGGAGGGAATATCCCATGAGAAAGAAATTCTTTCTAACAAGTGCTGCAGTATTGTGGGCCGCAACAGCTATGACAAGCGTCCACGCAGCAACCGATGTTCAAAAAGTAATCGATGAAACCTATGTACAACCAGAATATGTCCTAGGTTCTTCTCTATCTGAAGACCAAAAAAATCAAACTCTTAGCAAACTTGGCTATGACGCATCAAAAGACACCAAAGATATCAAAACTATGACACCTGATATCTATTCGAAAATTATGAATGTAGCTAATGATGCTAGCCTACAGCTCTATTCGTCAGCCAAGATTCAAAAGCTGGGTGATAAGTCGCCTCTAGAAGTTAAGATTGAAACGCCTGAAAATATCACCAAGGTGACGCAGGATATGTACCGTAATGCAGCAGTGACCTTGGGAGTTGAGCATGCAAAAATCACAGTTGCAGCTCCTATTCCAGTTACAGGCGAGAGTGCCCTAGCAGGGATTTATTACTCGTTAGAGGCCAATGGAGCTAAAGTACCACAAGCCAATAAAGACTTGGCCCAAGAAGAGTTAAAAGCCTTGTCTGATATCAATGCTGAAAACAAGGACAAATCAGGCTACGATGCCAATAAGCTCAATGCGGCTATGACAGATATCAAGGCAGGGATCGCAAAGGCAAAAGAAGCCAAAGGAAATCTGACAGAGGAAGATGTCCGCAAAATCGTTGAAGATACCCTAAAAAACTACAAACTTGATCAGGTTATAACAGGAAACCAGGTCAATATCATCATCAATTTTGCCCTCAACCTCTCAAAGAGTGACATCTTGAACAATGCTGATTTCACCAAAACCCTAAATGACCTCAAGGAAAGCATTGTTTCCCAAGCTGGAGATAGCTTTAAAAATATCAACCTCAACTTTGATGCCAATAAAGCGCTAGAAGACGGGGGCAACTTCTTTAGCTCCCTTTGGCAAGCCATTGTCAACTTCTTCAAGAGTTTTGGTGCTTAGGTCATTTCATGATATAATAGATGGTAACAGAAATGTTGCCGTCTTTTTTTAGACCGATAGAAAGTGAAGAATATGTTAAAGAAAAATGATATTGTAGAAGTTGAAATTGTTGATTTGACCCATGAAGGGGCAGGAGTTGCCAAGGTAGAAGGCTTGGTCTTTTTTGTAGAGAATGCTCTTCCGACTGAGAAAATTCTTATGCGTGTCCTTAAAGTCAATAAAAAAATTGGCTTTGGGAAAGTTGAAGAATACCTTGTTCAATCACCTCATCGTAACCAAGATTTAGATTTGGCTTACCTGCGTTCAGGAATTGCTGACTTGGGGCATCTTGCCTACCCAGAACAGCTCAAGTTTAAAACCAAGCAAGTCAAAGACAGTCTCTACAAAATTGCTGGCATTAGAGATGTAGAGGTCGCTGAAACGCTGGGTATGGAACATCCAGTCAAGTACCGAAATAAGGCACAGGTGCCCGTTCGTCGAGTGAATGGTGTCTTGGAAACAGGTTTTTTCCGTAAAAATTCGCATGATCTCATGCCACTGGAAGATTTCTTTATCCAAGATCCTATGATTGATGAGGTAGTAGTGGCCCTACGCGACTTGCTCCGTCGTTATGATTTGAAACCTTATGATGAAAAGGAACAGTCTGGCTTGATTCGAAACCTCGTTGTGCGTCGTGGGCACTATTCAGGACAAATCATGGTCATTTTAGTAACAACTCGTCCGAAAGTTTTTCGAGTAGAGCAGTTGATTGAACAAGTCATCAAGCAGTTTCCAGAGATTGTCTCTGTCGTGCAAAATATCAACGACCAGAATACCAATGCTATTTTCGGTAAGGACTGGCGAACACTTTATGGTCAAGACTACATTACCGACCAAATGTTGGGAAATGACTTCCAAATATCTGGACCAGCCTTCTATCAGGTCAATACAGAAATGGCTGAGAAACTCTATCAAACAGCCATTGACTTTGCAGAGTTAAAAGGAGATGATGTGGTGATTGATGCTTACTCAGGAATTGGAACGATTGGATTGTCTGTTGCGAAACATGTAAAGGAAGTCTACGGTGTTGAAGTGATTCCAGAAGCCGTGGAGAATAGCCAGAAAAATGCTAGTATAAATGGCATCACTAATGCCCACTATGTATGTGATACAGCTGAAAATGCTATGAAGAATTGGCTCAAGGAAGGTATCCAACCAACCGCTATCCTAGTCGACCCACCAAGAAAAGGCCTCACAGAAAGCTTTATCAAGGCAGGTAGTCAAACAGGAGCAGACCGCATTGCCTATATCTCCTGCAATGTTGCAACCATGGCGCGTGATATCAAACTCTACCAAGAATTAGGATATGACTTGAAGAAAGTCCAGCCGGTGGATCTTTTTCCTCAAACGCACCACGTCGAGGCGGTATCACTGCTTGTACGAGCTGAGGCGTCAGCGAAGTAGAAGTAGATGCTCCGCCCATGGGATAGGACTCGTAGAATGAGGAGGGAAACCGACGAAATGATACGGTAAGTCCGAACCGCTGAGTGTGTAGCTCTGCTCGTCCGATCTGAGACAGTCGAAAAGTAGAAGGGGATGGTATTGGTATCAATCAATGAGTAACAAAGTAACAGCGTGATTCGAAACGTTTGCTTGTAATTTGCGGAGGAACATCAATATGGATGGAATAACAAAAGATTCTATAAAAACGGCTAAACTAATAAAACAATTATGGCCCCAATTGACCGATAAAGAAGCTTTTGATGAAGTAAAAAAATATACGAATGGCAAAAATACTGCAATCTTTACTGAAGTTGAAGGTGATACAATTGTAGGTCTAGCACTATGTTCACTTAGATTTGATTATGTTGAAGGTTGTAAATATAGTCCTGTTGGATTCTTAGAAGGGATTATTGTCGACGAGGAATATCGTTTAAAGAATATTGCTAAAAATCTCTGTACAAAATGTGAGGAATGGGCGAAAAATAAAGGATGTAAGGAATTTGCAAGTGACTGTACTTTAACGAATACGGATTCTATAAGATTTCATCTCAATATTGGATTTCAGGAGGCAAATAGAATTATTCATTTTAAGAAGATATTATAATTTCAGAACGTGGTCAAAATTTATGTATCTTTAGGAAGTGTGAAAAAATGGACGGACTACGAATTACTTTTCATTAGTTAAGAATATAGTAATGTTGTAAAGTTAATCGAGGAGTTATTGATGGAGTTTATTAGTAGGATAGCCATAAATAAAGGCTGGTCAGATGATAAAAAATATTGTGTGACAGATCAAAATCAGCAAAAATATTTCTTGCGTATTTCTGATAAAGAGAAGTTAGATTCTAAGAAAATTGAATTTGATATAATGGAGAAAGTTGCTTCTCTTGGAGTTCATATGTGTAAACCGATTAAATTTGAACTCTGTGGTGACGAAGTACATTCTATACACGAGTGGATAGACGGAAAAGTTGCAATGGATACCATTTTAACTTATTCAGAAAACCAACAATACACTTACGGGATAGAAACAGGAAGGTTACTTAGAAAAATTCATACAATTCCTGCTACAGAAGTTTATGAAGACTGGGAAATCTTTTTTAATCGAAAAATTGATGATAAAATCTCCAAATACAAAGAATGTCCTGTCCAATATGAAAGCGGTCATGTCTTTATTGATTTTTTGAATGAAAACCGTGAACTACTAAAGAATAGACCCCAAGTTTTGCAACATGGTGATTATCATATTGGAAATTTCATGATTGGAGAAGATCGAGAGATTTATGTGATTGACTTTGATCGTTTTGATGTTGGAGATCCTTGGGAGGAGTTCAATCGTATTGTGTGGTCAGCTCAAGTATCTCCCGCTTTCGCATCTGGTATGATAGATGGATACTTTGATGATAAGGTCCCAGATTTATTTTGGAAACTTCTTGCTGTTTACATTCTAAGTAACTTAATTGGAGCACTTCCATGGGCTATTCCTTATGGAGAAGAAGAAGTATCAGTAATGCAAAATCAAGCTAAGGAAATTTTGGAATGGTATGATGATATGAAACAAATCATTCCTAGTTGGTATTTGATTGATAAAAAGACTGAAGAATAAAAGGGTTTAAATATTAATTTGAAAAAATATCAAGATTATTTGCTCATATTATAACGAATTCAATTCTTTATTAATACCTATCGAGAATTATCTTGAAACTTTGAATGTTGTTTCGGGGTCAAGTTACATGAAAGAATATATTTTAAATTTGGAAAAAGAATTTTCTTTAATAGAAAATGGGTTCAAAGAAGAAGAGAAGAGAGCTCTTTCTGACTATCAATCAAACGATATTGCGTATATCAAAGAATTAGCATTTCTAGCCTTTAAATCCAATGTATATCAAGTTAGAATGTACAGTGTATTTCTTTTTGGATACTTATCAGAACAAGATGATATTTCAGCATTTCTGCGAGATAAAGTTTCAAAAGATGATAATTGGAGAGTTCAGGAAGTATTGGCGAAAGCATTTGATGAATTTTGCAAAAAAATAGGATATGAAAAAGCACTTCCAGTGATTGATGAATGGTTAAAAAATACCAATCCTAATACAAGGAGAGCAGTAACAGAGGGATTAAGAATATGGACGAGTAGACCATATTTCAAGGATAATCCAGATGAAGCTATTAAACGAATCGCAACATTAAAAGAAGATTCTAGTGAATATGTTAGAAAATCAGTTGGTAATGCTTTGAGAGATATTAGCAAAAAATTTCCAGAGTTGATCAAAGAAGAACTTGATAGTTGGGACGTTAAAAGTAAAGAGATTCAAAAGGTTTACAAGTTAGCAAGTAAATTTATTAAGTGACAATTATCAGCTATAAAGTTTGAAAAATGCTAACTATAAAATATTTTCATTCTAAAGTTTAATGTTAAATAACAACTCAGTCACTTTCGTTCTAAATATAGAAGTTTGCGAGCACCACATATTGAGGTGGTATCACTGCTTGTACAAGCTGATTAAACATGGGTGTAGCTAGTGAAAGTTCTACAGTAAGGAGTTTAAACATGAAATTCCATGAATTTGGTGATAAGAATTTGCCTCCTATTTTACTGATACATGGTGGTGGAAGTTCTTGGTGGAATTATCTTCGTCAAGCACGAATCTTGTCAGAAGAATACCGTATAATTCTACCCACTTTGAATGGCCACGGCGAGGAATATCAACTTGATTATGTTTCTACTGAAGATTCTGCTTTGGAGATTCTAGACTATATCAAAGCAAACTGTGGTGGGAAATTGTTTGCAATCGGTGGTGTTTCACTTGGTGGTCAAATTGCCATAGAGCTTTTGTCTTTAGACAGTGAAATTGCTGAGAATGCCATCATAGATGGAAGGCTCTGTATTCCTCAACCAAGGTTAGCTAAAATCAGCATCTTTCTAGTGTCTCTATTTGGTAAATTGATGTTCAATAAATTCTCTTGCAAACTTCAGTTAAGCATGATGAACAAACTCTATCCTAAACTGGCTTATCCAGAGGAAATAAAAGCTTATTATTTGGAGGATTTGCCAAGAACCCCTGTCAAAACATTGGTGACCATTTACAAAAACTATATGGGATGTTACAAGCTGAAAGATATGATTTCTGCTAGCAAGGCTCAGGTTCTGTATATCTATGGTGAAAAAGAATTGAACTGTGTGAAAGAATCAGCGAAATTATTTCATCAGCTACATTCAAATACAATTTTGTATGAAGCAAAGGGCTATAATCACGGCTATTTATCAGCTTACCTGCCTTATGAGTGGATTGATTTGGTAGCGCCATTTTTAAAGAGTGACTCATTAGAAATGTGTAACGAATCAGATATGCCATAAGGGGGAATACCATGCTAGGAGCAATTATTGGAGATTTTGTAGGTTCAGTTTACGAATGGAACAATATCAAAACGAAGGATTTTCCTTTATTTTGTGAGGATTGTTTTTTCACGAATGATACGGTAAGTCCGAACCGCTGAGTGTGTGAGTTTGTTAGTGAAACATAGTTAATCCTCAAACTAAAACTCCATTATTTAGAAATGAAAACCTAAACTGTTTTTAAGGAGGTATTATATTGATAGAAAGCAGACCTGATTTTGATAAAATTGCATCCTTTGATGAATTTAATAAATACTATTGGTATCGTGATGAACTTTCACAGATATGCAGGTCATTAGGACTTGAATATAGAGGTACAAAACAGGAACTCAATGATATTATTGAGCAGTACTTCAAGGGGAATTTGATTAAAAAATCATCAGTAAAAAGGAAAAAGAAACGAGTAGAAGTCGTTACTTTAGATACGCCCTTACTTGAATGTGGATTCTCCTTTAATGCAAACTTTAGAGAATATTTCTCAACTTTAACAGGTGTTTCGCCCTTTAAATTTACTGCTAATATGGCCACTGCTTGGAGAAAAGTAAAAAAAGAAAATGATTTGAATTTCACAATCCAAGATATGCTAAAAGTTTATTATGGAGATTCAGATTATGCCAAGTATGACCATTCGGTTTGTCAATGGAATCAATTTTTAAAAGATTTCTGTACAGACGAAAATAGTGGCAACTACTCGAATAAACTAAAAGTAGCTTCCATTCTTTGGAAAGAAGTTCGAGACTCAAAGAAAGAAAAAGTTTATTCCAAACAACTTCTGAAAGAACACAGTAACAAAATAGAGGAGTATCGTAAATAAATAATTCTTAGTTTAGTGGGTGAAGCCATAAGCTCTATTTTCTCTAAAAGTTTTATAGAGGAAAGATAGATTAAGCTGAAGAAAGTTGGTGAGAAAAATGGATATTCTAATGAATGAAAAAAGTTTTGATGCTAAAGCGTTAGAAAAATGGCAAAGAAAACATGTAATTTCAGTTTATAAAAACTTGGGACTTTCTTATGATGGGGAAGCGTCAACGGAACAATTATGTGAAGTGTTAACCGAGAAAAAAGTAGAGCTAGGATATGATGCGATTGTCGAAAAAATTCAGAATCAACTGAAATTAGGTGATATCAGTCTAAAGATTGCGACTAAACTATCTGGAAAAAGAAGAAAAAAGGCTATGACTAAAATTTATACAGAAGGAATTGATGTAGAAACTTTAGGCAAGGTGATTGATCACGTTACGTATCTAAACACAGCTGAAAATTTGAAAGTCAATTTGTCTGTTTGTCCAGAGCATTATACTTTAGTGCCCCGCGAAGAGGAACTAGAGGTCATTGAAAAAACGGGAAATGCTCCTTTCCCAATGCAATTCTTTATTCGGTTTAACGAAGAAGAGGGAATTCAAACGCCTCGGGATGAAGAGTATCCGTATCAGATCGTCGGAATTGCGAAACTAAAAGACGGGACCATTATTGGAGGAGTAAGACATCAATTCCGTAATGTAGAACAGGGAATTGAGGCGTTCACTTGTGTCGAGTTTCCGGCGTTATGCCCTAATTCTATTGTAAAAGACCACCAAATTCACTTGGCTGTGGAGTGGTCAGGGTGGATTCAATGGGCCATTGACCATCAAGATTTAGTGCAAAACAGTTAAAGTGACTTGGGTTGGAAAGAGATTACAAATCTATCCGTAAAAACTATATATGCTGATAAAATAGACGAGTATGACAAGTAGAAATGTTAGTCTAAACTAACAGTTTGTAAGGAGGAATACCATGCTAGGAGCAACTGTTGGAGATATTGTAGGTTCAGTTTACGAATGGAACAATATTAAAACAAAAGACTTTCCATTATTTCGTGAGGATTGTTTTTTCACGGATGATACGGTAAATCCGAACCGCTGAATGTGTAAGTTTGTTAGTGAAACGTAGCTAATCCTCTCACCTTTTCATTTTAAGGTAAGAAGGCTTCAAAGCTCCACTGGAGCTTTGAACTCCCCAAACCTTTTGTGTTCCGCGGACGCGCCACGTTGAGGCGGTAAGTCTATTAGTGAAGAGTAATTAATTTTTAGGAGGCTTTCTGCTTTTTTAATCCTACGGACGAAAAATACGGCAAAATATTATTTTATACAGTAAATTTTCTAACGTTAGAAAAATAGATTTGATGCATTTAGATAAACAAATTATAAATAGGAGAATCAAATGTTTAGTTTTTTTAAAAAGAAAAGTCCTAAAAACCTCGAAATCGATTTTCATGACAATTCAATGGTAATGAATGGAACCAGCTTGTCTTTTCCTTTATCTTTGAAAGATATTGAGGCTGTATTAGGAAAGCCTGATCAGGTTGTCAAAAAAGAAAATAAATACATAAAGTACGTTTACGACAATGCTGGTATTGTATTTGAACATTCGTCTTCTATCCGGAATCATTTAAAGAAATGCAGGGTCTATATTGATGATGAGCATCTACTTTCTACAATCAGTTTCTACTATGGTGATGTTGTAAAACCTATGTTTGGAGAAGAAGAATTACCCAAGATGCCTTGTCAAGCCGTAGTATCCACTGATGGGAAGCCTCCCTATTTTCTTTATGATAGACACAGAACTGGGGATTTCAATTTTATTTTATGGACCCCTCATGGAACCAATTTTAATGGAAGACCAGATGTAATGAGATATCCACTCACCATTTCTTACTATCCAGAAATCAAGCATGAACGTCAAAAATCAAATCCAAAAGTTGTTCAAGAAAAATATCTTCATTTTGATAATCTGAATTTTAAACTAGCTATTATCCAAGTATTGATGTATGATTTAGATATTTTAAAGCCAGCTTTTGATATTTTTGATTTTTCAGAGGAATTTAGCGAGTTGGATATTGATACAGAAAGTACAGAACTTGTAGAGCCTGCCTTAGAATACTTTAAAAATCTTCAGATTTCACAGAAGTATGCAAGTCTTGTAAAAGAGATTGATATGGATGGCGGTAATGAAATTTTTATGAATCTGATTCCTCAGTGGGATGGTGAGGATAGTACTTTTGATTTGAATGAGGTTAGTTTGGTTGAATTAAAGCAGTTCCCAAATTTAAAACAAGCGACAATCATGTCAAGTAATTTTGAACAAGTTAAGGAAACTTTTGCTAAAGCTGGAGTCGACGTAGAACTAGTGTAAGTTTAACTAAACATTTATAAATTTTTGAAAAAATCTTACTGTTATGACTCGAAAAAAGGATTAAGTAAAATATGAAAAAGTTTAAATGGTGTTTATGGGTAACTGGGGTTCTTGTTATTCTTATGACAGCATCTTCATTGAATGCTTGTAGTTTTGGTGGTGAAACTATTCCCCAAAATAGAACAAAGGAACAGTACGAGTTTGAAAAAACGTTTGATCCTATGTTTAAATTTTTGGAACAAGAGCAGAAGGATTTTAATGGGCTGGAAGCTTATAAAAGCAGCGTCTATATAAAAAATGGTGACGAAGTCAAAAGATGTGAAATCGACCTAGACATTACCAAGGCAGATGGTAAGGGCGACTATAGAATACAAATCGGAGAAAATAAAAAAACGGTTCCCGTTAGTTATTCTAATGGCAAGTTGCATTACGATTCAGCGATAGATCCTTTATTTGATGAAGAAATTCTTAACTTAGTTGTCAAAAGAGATGTTTTTGACTCCTTGAATGTAAAAAGAACGTTAAGAACCGGAACAACAGAGCTTAGTGAAATTATCTACCAGCCAGAAAATAACTCTGACCTCTTTCAGAAACTGAAAAGCAAATATGATCTACCAGAGGAAACAACGTGCCAAATTAGAATAGATTACTCAGATAAAACAAATTATGGGATTACAATACAGTTAACATCGAAAGAGATGTCTGTCAAAATTGGTTTAACTATTATTAAAAAACGGGGCTGACGATTTAGGAATGTTATTGAAAAGAGTTTTTTAACTCTGAGAAGGATTTAAAGGTGACTATGAAGGTAAAATTTAAAGAAACGAATAAAGTATTTTTCAAAATAGTAGAAGTAGAGGGAGAAAAGTATATTCTAGATTTGACGACTGTTAGACCAAAATCCTATTTCTGGGGTTCTCTTCCCGATGAAATTACTGCAAAAATGCAAAAGTTAGATAAAAGAGATATGCGTTTTGAGAGTGTAGCTCCAACTATGAGTAAATCAATTGGGATTGCAATTGGTACAGCAATAGGGGGATCTGGCTATCGGCTAGTGACGAATTTTTTTAGAAACAATGGGATTAGTCACAATCTTCCTTTAAAGATAGGTTTATATGGCCTGTTCATCTTCCTAGCTTATCTTGTTTTCTGGTTCATTGCCATAAGAGCTCGTCATAGCGTCCAAAAAAGACTTGAGAATAAAGTTTCAAACTATAAAATAACCTTCAAACCAGTTGGAAATAAACGTCAATTAAAACATTACAAACTTCTTCCTTTTATCCTTGTTCCGACTCTTGGATGTTTTGCATTTTATCTATATACTGTTAATGGAACAGAGGGAGCCTTACTTGTTATTAATAGTATTCTATTATTGGGATTTTTTACAGTGATTTTAGGCATGTCACCACTCCGAGAAAGTGTCGAAAAGCAAGAACTTGTTTTTGAAAAGATTGAGAAGTTATAAATTAAGATGAAAGCTATTTTATGATCCTCTTTTGCAGGTCACATTGGGTTATTTTATAAGAAAAATTAGGGAACTGATTAGAAAGTGTTTTGAGGAATAGACGTGGAATTAAAATTTAAAAATTCAAGTATGATGTGCTTTCAAATTGTTCAGATAGAACAAGAATCGAAGAAGTATGTCATGGATACAAGTACTATAAGCCCCAAGAGCTATTACTGGGGAATAAAAACAGATACGATTACAGTGGACATGGTGGAGATTGAAAAGAATAATAACCAATTCGAAATTAAACCTAGCAGACCTGTAAGTGCAACAATGGGAGCCATTATCGTTCAACCAATCGTCAAGGTTAGCTATGATGCGCTGAAAAAATTTTTTATTCACAATAATATTAGCGAGCAAATATTATTAAAGTTATTACTCTTTGCAATTTCTATGCTGATTTCTTATTTTGCAATTCTGATTTCATTAAAGTTATCCCATAATAAAGCAGATAAATGGATTCCTCAAAACAGCAATAAATACACAGTGACCTTTACAACTATTAAAAAAAGTAACGGAGGAGTATATCCTTTGGTTGGAGCAATTGCCCTTTGTTTACTTTTCTTTCTTGGTTTGAATAATGGAACAGAAGGGGCTTTTTTGGTAATCAATGGAATCATATCGTTATTCTTTTTCATGTTTACTCTAGGAAGTTTTCCAATCGCTCATCCATACAAGCATGGTCAAATTGAGGTTGAAAAGATTGAGAAAATATAGAACAAATGATATTGGAAATAGTATTGATTCAGGTATTAAATCCATTCAGAAAGTGTTTGGGTGGTGAGTGACTCATTTAAAGTTCAAGACAGCTTTTACAATGTAGCATTGTGAGTTAGAAAAGGAGTAAAAATGAATTATTTAGAAATACGCAAGAAATATGGATTTTATAGAAAAGTCGTGATTGTTTTGGCTGTTCTTCTCATTCTTTTTGTAGCTTGGATGGTGAAAGATAGGACTATTCAAACCCTTTGTATTTTATTTATAAATGCACTCTTATTTCTTTTCATTGCACTAATCAGAAGAGGGTATGTAAGGAGTGGTACTAAGTTACTGTATATGGACTTAGATTTACCATCTTGGAAGCAATACATTGAATTGAAGAAAGATGCAAAAAGAGCTATTATAAAAATGGATGTGACACTAACATCTGTTGGGTATTCCTATATGATTGGTGATTTCGATGCTGCCATTAAGGAGGCTTCTGAAGCAATGACTGATCAAAAACTGAAGCCGAAATACAGAGATTTTTTAGAGAGTTACCTCATTCGCTCAACAGTTCTTGCACAACCTGACCTGACCAGGGACGAGCTTGATCTTATGCTAGACAAAATGTCCATATCAGATCCGTCTCTAGCTGAGAAAACAAAAAGCGTGAGTATCGCGCTTTACGATTTAACAATTGCTCATCAATCCAATGATTATTTTGAAGAATTGGAAAACGAGTTTAAATATCAACAATTGGAAATCAGTTACTATCAAGCTTTGAACTTTAAAATAAAAGGTGATATGACCAGGGCGAATGAGTTGTTTAGAAAACTTGCTCAAGAAGATGAACAGCTCTATATCGTACAGAAGTCTAAAGAATTTTTAAAAAGTTGAGCGTTTTATTTGACTGATTAACGTCTCTATTCTAGTTAGTGGATCCGATTTTTCGAGCATTTGGATGGCGTTTACATCACTCAAGTGATATAATTAGTTACTAGAATTTTTGTAACTATTAAAGGAGTATTATCAATGAAAAAAGCAATGTTAATTATTAACCCTACCTCTGGTGGGGAAAAGGCTTTGGATTATAAGGTCAAGCTGGAGAATAAAGCCAAAGATTATTTTGAGCAGGTGGAAACCAAAATTACCGAAAAAGCGCTGGATGCAACACACTTTGCTGAGGAAGCGTCTCGTAAGCAGTACGATGCAGTGGTTGTTTTCGGTGGAGACGGGACTGTCAATGAAGTCATTTCGGGTATTGCTGAGAGAGACTACATTCCTAAGTTAGGGATTATCCCTGGTGGAACGGGTAACCTCATTACGAAACTGTTGGAAATCAATCAAGACATTGATGGCGCGATAGATGAACTCGATTTTAACTTAACCAATAAGATTGATATCGGTAAAGCAAATGATAACTATTTTGGTTATATCTTTAGTATCGGTTCTCTGCCTGAGGCGATTCACAATGTTGAAATCGAGGACAAGACGAAATTTGGTATCTTTGCCTATGCTGTAAATACCATGAAGTCCGTCATGACGGATCAGGTCTTTAACATTAAGGTTGAGACAGAAAATGGAAATTATGTTGGTGAAGCTAGCCATGTTTTGGTTCTCTTGACAAATTACTTCGCTGATAAGAAAATCTTTGAAGAAGACAAAGATGGCTATGCCAATATTTTGATTCTAAAAGATGCTTCTATATTCTCTAAATTATCCGTCATTCCTGATTTACTAAAAGGGGATGTTGTCGGAAATGATAATATTGAGTATATCAGAGCGCGTACTATTAAAATCTCTTCAGATAGTGAATTGGAGTCAGATGTTGACGGCGATAAATCGGATAACCTACCTGTAGAAATTAAAGTCCTAGCACAGCGAGTAGAAGTGTTTTCAAAACCGAAAGAGTAGAAGATAAAAAAATAGTTTATTTTTTACAATGAAATCAAGTTTCATATCAACGATTGGAGGAGGAATGAATTCTCTATTTGATGAATTTCGAACAATTTGCTCTCATTTAAACCAAGTCGGAATCACACCGACGCTCATGGGGTCTTTGGGGTTTGAATACCGTTCAAATGAAGAATGGGGGCCGTCTGACATTGACATTCATGTGGCTGGTGACCCTAGAGGTTGGGAAGCACCTGATCATCTCAGAATTTATGACTGGGACAAGATAATGAAAGTGATGAACCACTTGGGCTATACCTTGGTAGATATTCATGAGCATGAATTCCAAAAAGATGGTCTGAGTGTTGAATTCGGAAGTATCGATTCTTTACCTGATTTTGCAAGAGTTTCGGAATCAGATATAGAGCTGATTCATCTCGAAAACATCACTTTTCGCGTTCCAAGTTTAGAACAGTATTTAAGTATTTACAAGGCTTCTTCCCAAGATTCCTATCGAAATAACCACAATAACAATAAGGATTTTAAAAAGATTGAGTGGCTGGAAAGACATTTGTAAAACTGTCTTTCTATACAACGCCTTAAAATTAAATAATATGGATATCTCAGAATATTTAATTCGTTTCAAGAAATTTTATTAATAGGTATTATTCATAACATAGTGCTTAATTTAGTGTTTTTATAAAATCGGAGGGAATGATTTGTCAGTTTTAACAGAAAAAACAGAATGGCTCTGGAAAAAAAATCAGGAGCTATGGCTTAAAGAAATTGTTGAATATATTGAAGCAAATGATTTAGTTGATTATAATTTTCAGGACAATAACGAATGGACTGCTAGAGATTATGAACAGTCACCTTTATGCCAGATAATTTGGGGAGAAATAGTTTCCAGTTACCTTTCTAAGAAATTCGGCGAAGAGTACACATATTTAATAAATAGGTATCATTTAACAGTACAAAGCGATACGAAAAGTTTTCGTTTTCTCTTTGATGTAATGAATAATGGTAAGGCAGCATATAATCCTTCTTATAGGACCAAAGATAATAGTGATATTATATATAAATATCATTATATTGGTAATTTTACCCCTATTCCAGGTAATGTTCCATTAAAGCCAAGTTTACAATTTAGTCACAAAGTTTTTCAAGAAGATTGGAACAAGATGATAGAGCATATTAGAGATCGTTGGAATGAATTTAAGTTTGATTTGACGTTTGATGAATATATTGAGATGACTTTTCAAACCGATTATTATTCAAACAAAAAATTTAATAAGATTAGTGGAAAAGAAGATATAAAAAATATGATTATTTCGAGAGGCAAGCTAATAGAAGGACGGTTAAAAGAGCTAATTTAAAATTAAGTATGAACTATTTAAATAGTTTTTGAAAAAGTCTAATAATGAGAAGTCTTAGAGATAAGACTTTTTTATTTTTAGAACCAAACCGTCCGAAACTACGAACAAGCCTTGCAAATAAAATTAGAAAGTAGTATACTAGAATCACAATTATGAAAACGTTTGCGCAACAAGGTGAATAAAAGTAAACTAGGAGACAGAACAATGGAATTAACAGCCATTTACCACAGACCAGAGTCGGAGTATGCTTATCTTTATAAAGACAAGACAATGCACATTCGCCTCCGAACCAAGAAAGATGATATTGAAACCATCAACTTGCATTATGGAGATCCTTTTATCTTTATAGAGGACCGTTATGAAGATAGTAAGGAAATGAGTAAAGTAACTTCTGATGCTTTGTTTGATTATTGGCAAGTGGAGATTTCAGTTGGCTATGCCCGACTCCAGTATCTCTTTGAACTTAAAGATAAGCAAGGTCAGTGTATTTTATATGGTGATAAGGGATGTGTTGAAAACACGCTAGAAAATCTTCATTATGAAGGAAATGGATTTAAAATTCCTTATATTCATGGGATTGATGCTTGCCATATTCCTGACTGGGTGGCCGATACAGTTTGGTATCAGATTTTCCCAGAACGCTTTGCTAATGGGAACCCTGAGATTTCACCTGAAGGTTCACTAGCTTGGGATTCCTCTATCAAACCAAAGACGAGCGATTTCTTTGGAGGTGATTTACAAGGTGTTATTGACCATCTGGATTACTTGCAAGATTTGGGGATTACAGGACTTTATCTCTGTCCGATTTTTGAATCCCCAAGCAATCACAAGTACAATACGACAGATTATTTCGAAATTGACCGTCATTTTGGAGATAAGGAAACTTTCCGTAAACTGGTGGGCCAAGCCCATCAGAGAGGCATGAAAATCATGCTTGACGCTGTTTTCAATCACATTGGGGATCAGTCTCCACAATGGCAGGATGTTCTCAAAAATGGTGAAGATTCCGTTTACAAAGATTGGTTCCATGTTCAAGACTTCCCAGTGACCAAGGATAAGCTGGGGAATCCAAGAAAGCTCCCTTATCATACCTTTGCCTTTGCCAGCTATATGCCAAAGCTCAATACGGCTAATCCTCAAGTGAAGGACTATTTGTTGAGCGTTGCGACCTACTGGATTGAAGAGTTTGATATCGATGCTTGGCGTTTGGATGTGGCTAATGAAGTGGACCACCAATTTTGGCGAGATTTCCGGAAGGCTGTCCTGGCTAAAAAGCCTGACCTTTATATTCTTGGAGAGGTCTGGCACACTTCACAGCCTTGGCTAAATGGCGATGAATTTCACGCAGTCATGAACTATCCATTCTCTGACAGTATCAAGGATTATTTCTTGCGTGGGGTTAAGAAGTCCCATCAATTTATCGATGAGATCAATAGCCAGTCTATGTACTATAGACAGCAGATTTCGGAAGTGATGTTTAATCTTCTGGATTCGCACGATACGGAGCGTATTTTGGCTACTGCCAAGGGAGATAGACAACTTGTGAAGTCTGCCCTCGCCTGCCTCTTTTTGCAAAGGGGGACACCATGTTTCTACTATGGGACTGAGTTAGAATTAGATGGAGGACCAGATCCAGATTGTCGTCGTGTCATGCCTTGGGAACGTGTTTCCGACAATAATGAGATGCTTCATTTCATGAAGAAATTGATTCAGCTTCGCAAGGATGCTTCAGATATTATTCAGCATGGAAAATTTATTCTCGAAGAAATCAAGCCAGATGTTTTATCTATAGCATGGGATTATGATGGACAAAAAGTCCAAGCTATTTTTAACCAATCAACTGAAAACTATCTTGTAGACCGTGATTCTGTAGCGCTAGCAAGTCATTACCAAGAATTGGACCAGCAACTGGTGATATTGCCTAAAGGATTTATAATCCGATAAAAATCGTACTTTAAAAAGACTGTGATGAATGGGTGATTCGTGCAGTCTTTTTTTTGACTTATGTAGTATAATATAGCTAAGTCAACGATTACTAGCTGAATGATTAGTGAATGCTATTTAAATGAAAAAGAGACTTGTAGTCTAGAAGGAGAATTGCATGAAACGAACGAGAAAAGTAGTAGCCTTTGGAATGTGCTTGCCCTTATTATTTGGATTGGCTGCTTGTCACCAAAATAATACGAGCACTGAAGCTACAAATCAGATACAGACCAGTTCAGATAAAGTTCCTTGGACGGCTTCATATACCAATCTGAACAATCAGGTCAGTATCAAAGAGGTCAAATCACTCTTATCAGCTCATTTGGATACAAATAGTGTTGATGCATTTTTCAATCTTGTCACAGACTATAATGCGACTGTCGGTTCCACTGGCTTAAGTGGTGATTTTGCTTCCTTTACAAAGACAGAATACGATGTAGAGAAAATCAGCAGTCTCTGGAATCAAAGAAAGGGTGACTTTGTCGGGACCAACTGCCGCATCAATAGCTATGCGTTATTAAAAAATTCAGTCACGATCCCAAAACTTGAAAAGAATGACCAGCTACTTTTTGTGGATAACGATGCTATCGATAAGGGAAATCTATTTGACGCGAAAGATAAGGAAGAGTTTGATATTCTATTTTCTAGGGTGGAGACGGAAGCGACAACGGATGTAAAAGTTCACGCGCAGAAGATGGAGAAATTCTTCTCCCAGTTTCAATTCAATGATAAAGCTCGGATGTTGTCTGTTGTGTTGCATGATAATTTGGATGGAGAGTTCCTTTTTGTTGGACACGTAGGTGTTTTAGTGCCAGCTGATGATGGTTTCTTATTTGTAGAAAAACTGACTTTTGAAGAGCCTTATCAAGCTATTAAGTTTACGAGAAAGGAAGATTGTTACAAGTATCTATCCACCAAATATGCGGATTACACAGGTGACGGACTAGCTAAGCCTTTCATCATGGACAATGAAAAGTGGGTTGAAGGATATTAAGGTAGGCAAGGGAGAAACAGTATGGAGACAGTAGTAGCGTTTTTAGTTATCATTCTTATCGGATTCTGGGCTGTAAACATTCTCAAGCCTCGTAAGGCAAATAAAAAGGAAAAATTTATAGGCTATATGCAGCGCTATGATATAGATGGTGAGGGTTATCAGTCAGAAGTCTGGGAAGTGACGGAAGATGAGAATGAGAAATAAGGAGGAGTATCCAAAAACAGTAGATTTCTTGCCTTTTTCAAGAAAGGGAACTAGTAACATTAGTGCTATTCTAAGGAACTTATAGGAGGAAACATTATGGGAATGATTGCTAATTATCAATATCTATCTGATAATGAATTAAGCCAAATAAAGCGGTATTCTTGTCAAGAAGAGGATTTGCTTGACTTGGTAGAGGATTATCCTGAGGGAAATGATACGTTGATAGATATTGACAAAATGTGGGATGCCTTACTCTTTGTTATGACAGGTTTTAGTAGTTCAGAATTTATGGATGACGATCCCTTGAGAGAAGCTGTCTTGGGAGTAACTTCTTTAGAAAATGTATCGGAGTATATAGCCTATACTGAACACTCAAAGATAGCTGAGATTGTTCAAGCATTAGAGAATTTTGACATGGATAGGGCTTTAGCTAACTTTAGCATGGAAGCATGCAAGAAGGCAGATTTGTATCCCGATATTTGGGATTATCTTGATGAAGAGGAAGAAATCAAGGATGATATTCGAACCTGTTTTGTAAAAATGAAGGACTTTTATAAGAAAATCTTAACTCTCAAAGGAAATGTCCTAGTGACTATTTGTTAACTACTTTTACCAACTGTTAGTCAGGTGCGTGATGAATGTACATGTAGAAAATCGTACACCTGATGATTTGTCTGGTGAAGAAAATATTCCACAGTATAGTCGGACGGAATAGATAGAAATTGGTTATAGAATTTGTAAGCATAATAGATTTTAAACTTTAAGATGGAGGATTAAAGAGATGGGAAAAATTGAATGGGAAAATGCAAAGACACGTTTAGATGCCTTACTTGTCATTGATGAGTATCGAACAGATCCAAATGAGACCTGGCTTCGATTGATCTTTAAGACTGAGGGAAGCTACGGAATCCGTTACCTTATCGACAACGGTTCTGGTGATTCTCTAGATGTGATTTTCACTGATAAAATGATCCTTATAAAGGGCTTTGATCATGAAAGCAGTTTGAGTCAATTTGCTGCTGACGAGTGGGATCAAGACATCATAGACGGATTTTATAGAGGACTAGATGAAAAGTATCAAAACCTATACTCAGAAGAGCAAAAAGATGAAACAACTTTCTTTATCTGGTATGACGGTCAAGAGCATCAAAATACCTACCAAGAGCAGGACGGTGGCGAATGGTTGTTATCCTATTTCTTTGACAGTTTTGAGAAATTTCATGAGTTTGTGACGGATTACTATTCAATTACCGTAGATGAGGACTTACTTAGAAAACTTTACAATCAAGGCCAGCTTTCAGAAGTAGAATTGGAGCAGTTGATTCGCACTTCCTAGCTAGAAATGTGTATAAAATCTGATGAAAAGAACTGATTTTCAATATCAAGTTATACTTGAAGAATTATTGAAGAAGTTAATGTCTGTAGTTTCTTTTTTCTTATGCAGATAACGATTTAAAACGATTTCTTTTTATAGTTCAACAGAATTTGACGAACAAAAAACAAAATTATTTAAAAAAGTTTCACAAAATGCTTTACAAGCTTTTATAAACATGATATAGTTATAAGGCTTAGAAAATGAGAAGATGTTTTCTAGCAAATATAAACCCGAGTAAAAAATGCCTACGGACAGGCAGGGTTGAATGCCGAAGCGTGGTTGAAAAGCCACATTATTGATAGGGTTAAAAGCCTACTTTTATAAGTTGATGTTAGGACGCTTGTCCTAATTCATAAATTTTTAGTGTGGTGAAAGCACACGTCATCTTGTGAAACGATCAATAAAGTACGTAATATTTGCTACTAGAGAGTTAGGAAACATCAGGAACAGACATACTCAACAGAAACCAAAATACACACGTCAGAAGATTGCAGAGCAGGTGAAAACCTGCTCTTTTTTCATAAGTCAACCTTTAGTCGCCTTTATCTTCTTGAGGTGCTAAAAATACGGTAAAGGAGTATGTCTTGAAGAAGTTAGATCAAAACCAAGCCCCAATTTACGAGGCTTTGGTCAAACTACGCAAGAAAAGGATTGTCCCCTTTGATGTGCCAGGTCACAAGCGTGGACGAGGAAATCCAGAACTTGTCGAACTGTTAGGAGAAAAATGTGTTGGCATTGATGTCAATTCTATGAAACCCTTGGATAATCTTGGTCATCCCATTTCGATTATTCGGGATGCGGAGGAATTAGCTGCGGATGCTTTTGGTGCAGCCCATGCCTTTCTCATGATTGGGGGAACAACTTCATCTGTTCAAACCATGATTCTTTCCACCTGCAAGGCAGGAGATAAGATTATTCTGCCACGTAATGTCCATAAATCTGCTATCAATGCGCTGGTTCTATGTGGTGCCATTCCCATCTATATCGAGATGAGTGTAGATCCTAAAATTGGCATCGCTTTAGGTCTTGAAAATGACCGTGTGGCTCACGCTATAAAGGAACATCCAGATGCCAAGGCTATCCTAATCAACAATCCAACCTACTATGGAATTTGTTCAGACCTCAAGGGTTTAACGGAAATGGCTCATGAAGCAGGCATGCTGGTTTTAGTGGATGAAGCCCATGGAGCTCATTTGCATTTTACAGATAAACTTCCAATTTCTGCTATGGATGCAGGGGCTGATATGGCGGCGGTCTCTATGCATAAGTCTGGTGGGAGTTTGACTCAGAGCTCCATTTTACTTATCGGGGAGCAGATGAACCCTGAGTATGTTCGTCAGATCATCAACCTGACCCAGTCTACATCTGCCTCTTATTTGTTGATGGCTAGTTTGGATATTTCACGTCGCAACTTAGCCCTTCGTGGCAAAGAGTCTTTTGAAAAGGTTATTGAACTATCTGAGTATGCTCGTCGTGAAATCAATGCTATCGGTGGTTATTATGCCTACTCAAAAGAGTTCATAGACGGTGTGTCAGTCTGTGATTTTGATGTAACCAAGTTGTCCGTTTACACTCAGGGTATTGGCTTAACCGGTATTGAGGTTTATGACCTCTTGCGAGACGAATACGATATTCAGATCGAGTTTGGGGATATTGGCAATATATTGGCCTATATTTCAATCGGTGACCGCATCCAAGACATTGAGCGTCTGGTTGGTGCTTTGGCGGATATCAAGAGACTCTACTCGAGAGATGGGAAGGACTTGATTGCTGGTGAATATATCCAGCCCGAGTTAGTCCTGTCTCCTCAGGAAGCCTTTTATTCAGAAAGAAAAAGTTTAAGCTTAGACGAATCTGTTGGACAAGTCTGTGGGGAATTTGTCATGTGCTATCCTCCAGGAATTCCAATCCTAGCACCAGGTGAACGCATTACACGAGAAATTGTAGACTATATCCAATTTGCCAAAGAACGTGGTTGCTCCCTCCAAGGGACGGAAGATCCAGAGGTCAATCACATCAACGTCATTAAGAGAAAGGAGAACTAGATGGATTTATGGTTTTCTGAAGTTCATACTCCAGATGTGAAATTGTCCCTGAGAACCGCCAAGCAACTCTACGCTGGTAAAAGTGAATGGCAGGATATCGAAGTTTTAGACACACCAGCTTTTGGGAAAATACTAATCTTAAATGGCCATGTCTTGTTTTCAGATGCGGATGACTTTGTCTACAATGAAATGACCGTCCACGTTCCCATGGCTGTCCACCCAAATCCCAAGAAAGTCTTGGTTATTGGGGGTGGTGATGGCGGTGTTGCCCAAGTATTAACGCTCTATCCTGAACTGGAGCAAATCGATATTGTGGAACCAGATGAGATGTTGGTTGAGGTCTGTCGTGAGTATTTCCCAGACTTTGCTGCAGGGCTAGATGATCCTCGTGTTACCATTTACTATCAAAATGGACTGCGATTTTTGAGAAACTGTGAGGATGATTACGATATCATTATCAACGATGCGACAGATCCATTTGGACATACGGAAGGGCTCTTTACCAAGGAATTTTACGGTAACAGTTACAGAGCTCTGAAGGAAGACGGGATCATGATTTACCAGCATGGGAGTCCTTTCTTTGACGAAGATGAGTCAGCTTGCCGAAGTATGCACCGTAAGGTCAATCAAGCCTTTCCAATCAGTCGGGTTTATCAGGCGCACATCCCAACCAGTCCAGCTGGCTATTGGCTATTTGGATTTGCATCGAAAAAATACCACCCTGTCAAAGATTTTGACAAGGAAGGCTGGAGAAAACGCCAGCTTTTCACAGAATACTACACTGCAAACTTACATGTGGGGGCCTTTATGTTGCCCAAGTATGTAGAAGACATTTTAGAAGAAGAGGAAGGAAAAAAATGAGTCGTTTATTAGTTATTGGATGTGGGGGCGTTGCCCAAGTTGCTATTTCAAAGATTTGCCAAGATAGCGAAACCTTTAAAGAAATTATGATTGCTAGCCGTACCAAGTCAAAATGTGATGACTTGAAAGCTAAACTAGAAGGCAAAACAAGTACTAAGATTGAGACAGCTGCTCTTGATGCAGACAAGGTAGAAGAAGTGGTTGCCTTGATTGAAAGCTACAAGCCAGAAGCCGTTTTGAACGTAGCTTTACCATACCAAGACTTGACCATTATGGATGCTTGTTTAGCGACTGGAGTTCACTATATCGACACAGCTAACTACGAGGCAGAGGATACAGAAGATCCTGAGTGGCGTGCCATCTACGAAAAACGCTGCAAGGAACTTGGTTTTACAGCCTACTTTGACTACTCATGGCAGTGGGCTTATCAGGAAAAATTCAAAGAAGCAGGCTTGACTGCTCTGCTTGGATCTGGCTTTGACCCAGGTGTAACCAGCGTTTTTTCAGCTTACGCCCTTAAACATTATTTTGATGAAATCCACTATATCGATATTTTAGACTGTAATGGTGGTGACCACGGTTATCCATTTGCAACAAACTTTAACCCAGAAATCAATCTCCGCGAGGTTTCTGCGCCAGGTTCTTACTGGGAAGATGGAAAATGGGTCGAAGTTGAAGCTATGTCTATCAAGCGTGAGTATGATTTCCCTCAAGTTGGACAAAAAGACATGTATCTTCTTCACCATGAAGAAATCGAATCATTGGCCAAAAACATTCCTGGAGTCAAACGTATTCGTTTCTTTATGACTTTTGGTCAATCTTATCTAACGCATATGAAATGCTTGGAAAACGTTGGTCTCCTTCGTACGGATGCTATTAACTTTAATGGACAAGACATTGTGCCGATTCAATTCTTAAAAGCCTTGCTTCCTGATCCTGCCAGCCTTGGCCCACGCACTGTTGGAAAAACCAATATCGGCTGTATCTTTACAGGTGTCAAAGACGGTGTTGAAAAGACCATCTATATCTACAATGTTTGCGACCATCAGGAATGTTACGCAGAAGTTGGTTCACAAGCCATTTCTTACACGACTGGTGTTCCAGCCATGATTGGGACAAAATTAGTGATGAATGGTACTTGGAAACAACCTGGGGTTTATAATCTTGAAGAATTGGATCCAGATCCATTTATGGAAGCTTTGAATGAGTATGGCTTGCCTTGGGTTGTGGTTGAAAATCCGCAAATGGTGGACTAATGAAGTTAGAACAAGTACCAACACCAGCCTACGTCATTGACTTAGCCAAACTAGAGGAAAATTGCCGGATTTTACAGCAAGTTCAGGAAGAAGCGGGCTGCAAGGTTTTACTTGCTCAGAAGGCTTATTCCCTCTACAAAACCTATCCCTTGATTAGTCAGTATCTGTCAGGTACGACGGCTAGTGGTCTCTATGAGGCTAAGTTAGCTAGAGAAGAGTTCCCAGGGGAAGTCCATGTATTTGCACCTGCTTTCAAGGATGCAGACTTGGAGGAATTGCTGGAGATAACGGACCATATCGTCTTCAATTCGGAGAGACAGTTGCGGAAACATGGGGCTCGTTGCCGAGAGGCTGGTATTAGTGTTGGTTTGCGTCTCAACCCACAGTGTTCAACTCAAGGAGATCACGCGCTCTACGATCCTTGTGCACCTGGATCTCGTTTTGGAGTTAGCCTAGACAAGGTACCGAGTGATTTGCTGGACTTAGTGGATGGGCTTCATTTTCATACCCTTTGTGAGCAAGGGGCGGATGATTTAGAGACAACTTTGAAAGCTGTAGAAGCTCAGTTTGGTCCTTATTTACATGAGGTCAAATGGCTCAATATGGGTGGCGGCCACCACATCACAAGAGAAGACTACGATGTGGATTTGCTGATTTCTGAGATTAAAAGAATTCGAGAAACTTACAATCTTGAAGTCTACATCGAGCCGGGTGAAGCTATTGCGCTCAATGCGGGTTATCTAGCAACTGAAGTATTGGATATTGTAGAAAACGGTATGGAAATCTTGGTTTTAGATGCGTCCGCGACCTGCCATATGCCTGATGTACTTGAGATGCCCTATCGTCCACCTTTGAGAAATGGCTTTGAAGCTCAGGAAAAAGCCCATACCTATAGACTTTCTTCCAATACCTGTCTAACGGGTGATGTGATTGGCGACTATAGTTTTGAAAATCCAGTTGAAATTGGTGACAGACTCTATTTCGAAGACATGGCTATTTATTCCTTTGTCAAAAATAATACTTTTAACGGTATTGGCCTCCCAAGTCTCTATCTCATGGACGAGCAAGGTGACTGTAGCTTAGTCAAAGCCTTTGGCTATCAAGACTTTAAAGGGAGATTATCATGATAGAAACTCCGAAAAAAGCAGGCTATCGTATGCCAGCAGAGTACGAACCCCATCATGGCACCCTCATGATCTGGCCGACTCGACCAGGTTCATGGTCCTTTCAAGGAAAGGCTGCCAAAAAAGCATTTAGCCAGATTATTAAGACTATAGCAGAAGGGGAAAGGGTTTACCTTTTGGTGGAGCAGGATTATCTATCTGAAGCCCAGTCCTATCTCGGAGACAAGGTTGTTTATTTAGATATCCCGACAAATGATGCCTGGGCGCGTGATACAGGTCCGACCATTCTCGTCAATGATAAAAGAGAAAAATTGGCAGTAGATTGGTCTTTTAATGCCTGGGGTGGTGCTGTCGATGGTCTTTATCAAGATTATGAAGAGGATGACCAAGTAGCCAGTCGTTTTGCAGAAGTTTTAGAGATACCTGTTTATGATGCCAAACCTTTTGTACTGGAAGGCGGCGCGATCCATAGCGATGGTCAAGGAACCATTCTTGTGACTGAAAGTTGTCTTCTAAGTCCTGGACGCAATCCCCACCTGTCTAAAGAGGAAATCGAAAACACCTTATTGGAGAGCCTTGGCGCTGAAAAAGTTATTTGGCTACCTTATGGTATTTATCAGGACGAAACCAATGAACACGTTGACAATGTTGCAGCCTTCGTTGGTCCTGCAGAACTTGTCTTGGCTTGGACAGATGATCAAAACGATCCTCAGTATGCCATGTCTGCAGCTGACCTTGCCCTTTTAGAGAAGGAAACGGATGCAAAAGGTCGTCCCTTCACTATTCATAAACTGCCAATCCCAGCGCTTCATCAAGTTGTAACCGAAAAGGATTTGCCGGGCTATAGTTATGAAGAAGGGGAAGAAGAGCGTTATGCAGGTGAGCGTCTGGCAGCTTCCTATGTCAATTTCTATATTGCTAACAAGTCTGTCTTGGTTCCCCAGTTTGAGGATGTAAACGACCAAGTGGCCCTAGATATCCTCAGCAAGTGTTTTCCAGACCGTAAGGTCGTAGGAATACCAGCAAGAGATATTCTATTAGGTGGTGGCAATATCCACTGTATCACTCAACAAATCCCAGAATAGGAGAAAAAGATGAGAAATGTAAAAGTTGCAGCGATCCAGATGCAATGCGCTAAGGATGTGGCAACAAATATCCAAACAGCGGAACGTTTAGTTCGACAAGCTGCAGACCAAGGCGCACAAATCATCCTCTTGCCAGAGCTGTTTGAACGTCCGTATTTTTGCCAGGAACGTCAGTATGACTACTACCAGTATGCCCAGTCGGTGACAGAAAATACAGCCATTCAGCATTTTAAAGTGATTGCTAAGGAACTACAGGTTGTTCTACCCATTAGTTTCTACGAAAAAGATGGCAATGTCTTGTATAACTCAATCGCCGTCATTGATGCTGATGGAGAAGTGCTGGGCGTTTATCGGAAGACCCACATACCAGATGATCATTATTATCAAGAAAAATTTTACTTTACGCCTGGTAACACTGGTTTCAAGGTCTGGGATACTCGCTATGCTAAGATTGGGATTGGCATCTGTTGGGATCAATGGTTTCCTGAAACGGCGCGCTGTCTTGCGTTGAATGGGGCAGAATTGCTCTTTTACCCAACCGCTATCGGTTCAGAGCCTATCTTAGATACGGATAGTTGCGGTCACTGGCAACGTACCATGCAAGGGCACGCAGCAGCAAATATTGTCCCAGTCATTGCAGCCAATCGTTACGGTTTGGAAGAAGTCACTCCTAGTGAGGAAAATGGCGGACAGAGTTCTAGTCTTGACTTCTACGGTTCCTCCTTTATGACGGATGAAACAGGAGCTATTCTAGAGAGAGCTGAAAGACAAGGAGAAGCTGTTCTGTTAGCAACTTATGACCTGGACAAGGGAGCAAGTGAACGCCTCAACTGGGGACTATTTCGAGATAGAAGACCAGAAATGTACCAACGGATTACCGACTAGAAGGTAACTTTCATAATAAATTTTTAATATTCACGTCTGTCTTACAAAAATGTAAGATAGGCTTTTTAAATGTAAGATAGGTGTACGATTATACGCGGAAATGTATGCTATACTCTATGTAGATAAAAAAGAAAGAGGTTTATTATGAAAAAATGGAATGCGACACAGTTGAAGTATCTGATGGCGGCAGTAATGGTTCTGGACCATATCCCTCATATCACCGGGATCGTTTCTCCTTTGTGGGAAGGTATCTTTCACGCCTTGACCCGTTGTGTGGGAGTTTGGTTTGCGTATATGGCTATGGAAGGTTTTATCTATACTCGAAACTTGAAAAACTACCTCATCCGTCTCTGGTCTTGGGCGCTGATCATGTTTGCTGGAAATAGCCTTCTCAATACTCTGTTTGCCTCTAAGGGTGTAATGGTTACTAATAATATTTTCTTGACTTTGGCCATCGGTGTTACCATGCTTTGGATTGGTTTTCCCAGAAAAGAGTTGGATAAAAAGGAGAAGTTGTGGCGTCGTATTGGGCTTGCTGGGCTCTTGATTTTCGGGTGTCTTTTTACTGAGGGGGGCATCACCATGCTACCATTTCTCTTGATTAGTTACTCTTGTCGAAATCGCAAGGGCTTGCGAAATCTCCTCTATGCCTTTCTGTGGGCCTTCTTGTTAGTGACTTCCATCCAAATTTACGACACTTGGCACCAAACACTGGAAATGATGCTTTACAATTCTGACTGGCTCTTTATCACCGTCTTTCCTTTTATGGCTTTGTATAATGGACAGCGAGGAAAAGAAACTAGTTGGAGTAAATATTTCTTTTATATTTTCTACCCAGCTCATCTATGGATTATAACCCTGATTGCTTATTGGGTTAAATAGCTAAAAAAGCAAATAGCAGTAATTTCTGTCTATTTGCTTTTCTTTTTATAAAATATACTTCTCAATCGCACGCGCAACGCCGTCTTCTTCGTTGCTGGCTGTAACGTCATTGGCTAAGGATTTGACATGGTCGCTGGCATTTCCCATTGCAATGCCCAGTCCTGCAAACTGGAGCATTTCGATATCGTTATTGGCATCGCCCATGGCCATAATTTCTGAGGGCTCGATCTTCAAAATCGCTGCTAGTCGAGAAAGAGCAGTAGCCTTGGTCGTTCCAAGTGGCATGGCTTCATAAATGACAGGCTGCGAACGAACACCGCTAAATCGTTGGCAGAGCTCCTCAGCAAACCGCTGCTCAAAATCGTCTGTTTGTTCTTCGTTGCCCAAAAACATGCCTTGGAACATACGATACTTGCCACTAGTCGCTTCTTCAAGAGAAATTTCAGTCAGGTCTGAAAAGACTAGCTTGGCATCATTTTGAACGATTTGATTAGGCTTGCCACCGAGTACAAAATAATGTTCCTCATCAAAAAGGGTCAACTGGACGTCGCTTTTTTCTGCTAGGTCATAGAGGTATTCGATGTCAGCTGGACTGAGTTCTTGCCAGTCAACTAGCCCCCAGTCACTGGTCTGGTGGGTTGAACAACCGTTATTGACGATGACATACTCATTCTGAAGGTCCAGTCCCAGTTTTTTGTAGTAAGGAAGGACACCGAAAAGCGGGCGACCTGTACAGAGAACCAGTTTGACACCTTTTTCAATGGCTTGGTGAATGGCAGTAATGTGGGCTTGTGGAATTTCCTTGGCTTCATTAAGGAGGGTTCCGTCCATATCCAAGGCTAGTAGTTTAATCATAAGACTTCCTTTTCTAGGTGTTTTGCTTTTATTATAGCATATAGACTATAAAATGTCTGACAGAATTGTAAAATTCAAGCTTCCTTTTCTTGAAAAACAAAATAAATTCTTATATAATATGTATACTTAATATTCAAGGAGAAATAATGTCAAAGTATCACTTTAATTCAATTTACAAAAATGATGAAACAGAATCTACAGGTCTTCTTTTCATCAAAGTCTACAACAAGTGGGAAAGCAATTTAAAAAGAGTCTTGAAATCAGTTGGTCTCACTTTGCCTCAATTTATCGTTTTAACCTCGCTCTTGTTTTTGTCTAATAGAGAGGAATATGTAACGCAAGTTGATATTGCTCGGTTCACCGGTATGGATGTCATGACGGTTTCCCAGATTGTTAGGCTACTGGAGAAGAAGGACTACATTAGACGTGATCAACATCCAAAGGATAGTCGGGCAAAACTGGTCTCAGTGACGAAGTCTGGAGCGGAGAAGGTCAATCAAGCTTTACCTTTAGTAGAAGGTGTTGATGAAGAATTTTTTGAAAAACTATCTAACGATAGAGAAGTTTTTAATCGTTTGTTGGTAGAGTTGGAGGATAAAAATGCCTAGATATTGGGTCGGAGTTGTTTCGAAGAACCATGTTTTAAGAGGAGTTGAAGGAAATTTTTGTCAGGTCTGTCATGGAAAGAGCGGACCCTTAAATCGTATGAAAAAAGGTGACTATCTTTTATACTATAGTCCGAAATACGATATGAACAGTCAAGATAAGTTACAGGCTTTTGTGGCCGTAGGTAAAATTACAGATGACAAAGCCTATCAAGTAGAGCAGTTTGAAGGATTCTTTCCCTTTAGAAGAAATGTCGAGTATTATCTACCAGTCAAAGATTGCTCCATAGAAATAGCCAGACAACATCCTGAATGGAAAGACTATACTTCTCGACTTCGTTATGGGCATTTTGAAGTTTCCAAAGACTTTTTTCTCTATATCTTTCAGCATATGGAAGTGGATGATGGAGGATGATTGATTTGCAAATTAAATGATTGTCAACTAGAATTTTGGATTTGGACTGTGAAGCGAACTTTGCTATAATAGAATAAGAAACTTTGATAAACCAAACGAGGCAGAGATGAAATTACTTTATACTGATATACGGTCTTCTTTGACAGAAATTCTAACCAGAGAGGCAGAAGAGCTAGTTGCTGCAGGCAAGCGGGTTTTCTACATCGCCCCCAACTCTCTTTCTTTTGAAAAGGAACGCGCCGTTCTGGAATGCTTGTCCCAGCAGGCTTCTTTTGCGATTACCGTCACGCGTTTCGCTCAAATGGCTCGTTACCTGGTCTTGAATGATTTGCCGACTAAAACTAGTCTAGATGACATCGGGCTTGGGATGGCTTTTTATAAGTGCCTTGCGGAACTAGATCCCAAGGACTTGCGTGTTTATGGTGCTATAAAGCAGGATCCTCAATTTATCCAGCAGTTGGTTGAACTTTATCATGAGATGACGACTGCTCAGATGAGCTTTTTGGACTTGGAAAGTTTGACAGATGAGGACAAGCGGGCAGACTTACTCTTGATTTTTGAGAAAGTGACTGCCTATCTTAATCAAGGTCAGTTGGCTCAGGGAAGTCAGCTGTCCCATTTGATTGAGGCTATTGAGAATGACAAGGTAAGCAGTGATTTCAGTCAGATTGCCTTGGTCATTGACGGATTTACCCGTTTTTCTGCCGAGGAAGAGCGTGTAGTGGATCTGCTCCATCGAAAAGGTGCCGAGATTGTTATTGGGGCTTATGCAAGCAAGAAGGCTTATAGCAGTCCGTTCACAGAAGGGAATCTCTACCAAGCCAGTGTGGAATTTCTTCATCATTTGGGGGCAAAATACCAAACACCTGCTCAGGATCGTTCTCAGACTCATGAGAAAATAGATAGTTTTGACAAGGCATCTCGTTTGCTGGAGTCTTCTTATGATTTTTCAGAACTTGCTTTAGATGTAGATGAGAAGGACAGTGAAAACCTGCAAATCTGGTCTTGTTTGACGCAAAAAGAGGAGTTGGAGCTGGTGGCTCGCGCTATTCGTCAGAAATTACATGACCATCCAGAACTGAGTTACAAGAATTTTCGCATTCTCTTAGGTGATGTGGCTTCTTACCAGTTATCACTGAAAACCATTTTTGACCAGTACCAGATTCCTTTCTATCTTGGTAGAAGTGAATCCATGTCCCATCATCCCTTAACCCAGTATGCCGAATCTATTTTGCGTTTGAAACGCTACCGTTTTCGTCAGGAGGATTTGATTAATCTCCTCAGAACTGGTCTGTATACCGACCTTAGTCAGGCTGATATTGATGCTTTTGAACAATATCTCCGCTATCTTGGTATCAATGGATTGCCAGCTTTTCAGCAGACCTTTACCAAATCCCATCATGGAAAATTTGATTTAGAGCGTTTA
Organism: Streptococcus sp. 27098_8_23; assembly: GCF_041432195.1. Classification (GTDB taxonomy): domain Bacteria; phylum Bacillota; class Bacilli; order Lactobacillales; family Streptococcaceae; genus Streptococcus. Next base: position 484,205 of record NZ_JAPVZF010000001.1, read on the forward strand.
AATGCTCTTCGTCTGCGAGTTTTGGCGCCACTTGAAACCTTATTTGCCAGTCGGAAGCAAAATACTGAAAATCTCTTGCAAAAGTGGAATACTTTTCTAAAAAATGCTGCTTTAAGCAAGCAGATGCAAGGATTGACAGCTACTATGGAAACTCTAGAACAGGAAAGACAAGCCGAAGTTTGGAAGGCTTTATGCCATGTTTTAGAACAATTTGCGACCGTTTTCGCTGGTACACAGGTTAGTCTAGAGGATTTCCTAGCCTTGCTCCATTCTGGAATGAGCTTATCCCAGTATCGTACCATTCCAGCGACAGTGGACACCGTTCTGGTGCAAAGTTACGATCTGATTGCCCCTCTGACAGCTGACTTTGTCTACGCCATCGGGCTGACTCAGGATCATTTGCCAAAAATCGCGCAAAACACCAGTCTTTTGACAGACGAAGAAAGACAAAGTCTAAATCAAGCAACTGAGGAGGGAGCGCAATTACTGATTGCAAGTAGTGAAAACCTCAAGAAAAATCGCTATACCATGCTTTCCTTAGCCAATGCTGCTCGTAAGCAGTTGGTGTTATCCGCTCCAAGTCTCCTCAATGAAAATGAGAGTAAGGAATCGGCCTATCTTCAAGAACTGGTGAGTTTTGGATTTAATCGGACAGAGAAGAAGATTCATCACAAAGGTCTGTCTAAGGATGATATGGGTTCTTATCACAGTCTTTTGTCTAGCCTTGTTGCCTATCATCAGCAGGCAGGTTCTAGTGAAAATGAGCAAGATGTGACCTTTGTCAAGGTTCTAGCGCGTGTGATGGGGAAAAAACTTGATCAAAAAGGTCTTACAAATCCTGCACTCCCAACTAGCCCAAGCAGCAAGCCATTAGAGAAAGAGACCTTGCAGGCTCTCTATCCAGCTGACAAGGAGTTTTACCTGTCTACTTCTGGTTTAACGGAGTTTTACCGCAATGAATACAGTTATTTCCTCCGTTATGTCTTAGGTTTGCAGGAAGAATTGCGCCTGCGTCCAGATGCTCGCAGTCATGGGAATTTCTTGCACCGTATTTTTGAACGTGCCTTGAAACTGCCTGCTGAAAATCCGTTTGACCAACGACTGGAGCAAGCTATCAAGGAAACCAGCCAAGAACGCGAATTTGAAGCTATTTATCAGGAAAGTTTGGAAGCCCAGTTTACCAAGGAAGTTCTACTTGATGTCGCGCGAACTACGGGCCACATTCTTCGTCATAATCCAGCCATTGAAACCATCCAAGAGGAAGCAACATTTGGTGGTAAAGATCAGGCCTTTATTCAATTGGATAATGGTCGCAGTGTCCATGTGCGAGGCAAGGTTGACCGAATCGACCGTTTGAAAGCTGATGGAGCGCTAGGAGTGGTGGACTACAAGTCTAGTCTGACTCAGTTCCAGTTTCCTCATTTCTTTAATGGGCTCAATTCCCAACTGCCAACCTATCTTGCTGCCCTAAAAAGAGAAGGGGAGCAGAACTTTTTCGGTGCCATGTACTTGGAAATGGCTGAGCCTGTCCAATCTTTATTAGCTGTTAAAAGTCTGGCTGGAGCAGTAGCAGAAGCCAGCAAATCAATGAAATACCAAGGACTCTTTTTAGAAAAAGAAAGCAGTCATTTGGGCGAATTTTATAACAAAAACAAGGCCAATCAGCTGACAGACGAGGAATTCCAGCTCTTATTGGACTACAATGCCCATCTTTACAAGAAGGCAGCTGAGAAGATTTTAGAAGGCCATTTTGCCATTAATCCATACACAGAAAACGGCAGAAGTATTGCCCCGTATGTCCAGCAACACCAAGCCATCACTGGATTTGAATCCAATTACCACTTGGGACAAGCCCGTTTCCTAGAAAAGTTAGAAGTAGCTGACGGCAAGCGTCTGGTCGGAGAAAAACTCAAGCAAGCTTGGTTTGAGAAAATGAGAGAGGAGTTGAATCGATGAAGCCCATTTCCTTTTTAACTGAGGAAGAGATTCAAAAACTGCAAGAAGCAGAAGCGAGTTCGAGCAAGGAACAGAAGAAAACAGCTGAGCAAATCGAAGCCATTTATACGGCAGGGCAGAATATTCTTGTTTCAGCGTCTGCTGGTTCAGGGAAGACCTTTGTCATGGCAGAGCGTATTCTGGATCAATTGGCGCGTGGCGTGGAAATCAGCCAACTCTTTATCTCAACCTTTACCGTCAAGGCTGCTACAGAGCTTAAGGAACGTTTGGAGAAAAAAATTAGCCAACAAATCCAAGAAAGTAACGATGTTGATCTCAAACAACACTTGGGACGTCAGTTGGCAGACCTGCCAAACGCTGCCATCGGAACCATGGACTCTTTCACACAAAAATTCCTTGGCAAACATGGCTATCTGATTGATATCGCACCGAATTTCCGTATTCTACAAAATGAAAGTGAACAGTTACTCTTAAAAAACGAAGTTTTTCATCAGGTTTTTGAAGCCCATTACCAAGGTGAAAATAAAGAAAACTTTAGTCGCTTGGTCAAGAACTTTGCTGGACGAGGTAAGGATGAACGAGGTCTGCGCCAGCAAGTCTACAAAATCTATGATTTTCTTCAATCCACCAGCAGTCCACAAAAATGGTTGAGTAACTCTTTCCTCAAAGGATTTGAAACAGCTGACTTTGTAATTGAAAAAGACAAACTAACTGAGCAAATAAAGCAGGCGCTTTGGGACTTGGAAAGTTTCTTCCGTTATCATCTGGATAACGATGCCAATGAGTTTCCAAAAGCTGCCTATTTAGAAAATGTGCAGCTGGTTCTGGATGAAATTGGCTCCTTAAATCAAGAGTCCGATAGCCAGGCTTATCAAGCTGTGCTTGCGCGTATTATCGCCATCTCTAAGGAGAAAAATGGTCGATCTCTAGCTAACTCCAGTCGTAAGGCCGATTTGAAGCCACTGGCTGATGCCTATAACGATGAGAGAAAGGCCAAGTTTGCTAAACTAGGACAACTGGCGGACCAGATAACCATTCTCGACTATCAAGAACGTTATCATGAAGATACTTGGGAGCTAGCTAAAACCTTCCAAACCTTTATGAGTGATTTTGTGGAGGCTTATCGTGAATGTAAACGCCAAGAAAATGCCTTTGAATTCGCTGATATCAGTCATTTCACCATTGAAATTTTAGAGAATTTCCCACAAGTCCGCGAGGCTTATCAGGAGAGATTCCACGAAGTCATGGTTGATGAGTATCAGGATACCAACCACATTCAAGAACGAATGCTGGAATTGCTGTCGAATGGTCACAATCGCTTTATGGTGGGAGATATCAAGCAGTCTATCTACCGTTTCCGTCAGGCAGATCCCCAGATTTTCAATGAAAAATTCCAACGCTATGCGCAAAATCCTCAAGAAGGCAAGTTGATTCTCCTCAAGGAAAATTTCCGTAGTAGTTCAGAAGTGCTGTCTGCAACCAATGATGTTTTTGTACGCCTTATGGATCAAGAGGTCGGTGAAATCAACTATGACAGCATGCACCAGCTTGTTTTTGCCAATACCAGACTGACTCCCAATCCAGACAACAAGGCAGAATTTCTCCTCTACGATAAGGACGACAGCGAACAAGAGGAGGAAGAGAGCCAAACAGATACGAAACTAACCGGTGAAATGCGCCTGGTCCTCAAGGAAATCCTGAAGCTTCATCAGGAAAAAGGTGTTGCCTTCAAAGAAATTGCCCTTTTGACTTCCAGTCGTAGTCGAAATGACCAGATTCTCCTCGCCCTGTCTGAGTACGGAATTCCAGTTAAAACCGACGGTGAGCAAAACAATTATCTCCAATCCCTTGAAGTACAAGTCATGTTAGACACCCTTCGTGTCATTCACAATTCCCTGCAAGACTATGCCTTGGTAGCTCTGATGAAGTCTCCTATGTTTGGTTTTGATGAGGACGAGTTGGCACGCTTATCCCTTCAGAAAGTAGAAGATAAGGTCCAAGAAAATCTCTATGAGAAACTGGTCAATGCTCAAAAACAGGCAACAAGTAAGAAAAACTTGATTTATACAGCTCTAGCTGAAAAACTCAATCAATTCATGGATATTTTGGATTCTTGGCGCTTATATGCCAAAACCCACTCTCTCTATGACTTGATTTGGAAGATTTATAATGACCGTTTTTATTATGACTATGTTGGGGCTTTGCCAAACGGACCTGCTAGACAGGCCAATCTCTATGCCCTAGCGCTACGTGCTGATCAGTTTGAAAAGAGCAATTTCAAGGGCTTGTCTCGTTTTATTCGTATGATTGACCAAGTCTTGGAAGCCCAGCACGATCTCGCAAGCGTAGCCGTCGCTCCGCCAAAAGATGCAGTGGAGCTCATGACCATTCACAAGAGCAAAGGACTAGAGTTTCCTTACGTCTTTATCCTCAACATGGATCAGGACTTCAACAAGCAAGACTCGATGTCAGAAGTTATTCTCAGTCGTCAAAATGGGCTTGGTGTCAAATACATTGCCAAAGTGGAAACAGGAGCAGTGGAAGCACACTATCCTAAAACCATCAAACTCTCCATTCCCAGTCTAACTTATACGCAGAATGAAGAAGAATTACAATTGGCTAGCTATTCAGAGCAGATGCGTCTGCTGTATGTTGCCATGACGAGAGCTGAGAAAAAGCTCTATCTTGTTGGCAAGGGTTCTCGTGAAAAGCTGGAAGCAAAGGAATACCCAGCAGCAAATAGCGGAAAATTAGATAGCAATACCAGACTGCAAGCAAGAAATTTCCAAGATTGGATCTGGACTATCAGTAAAGTATTTGCCAAGGAAGATCTCAACTTTAGCTATCGCTTTGTTGGTGAAGACCAGTTGACTAGAGAGGCTATCGGAGAATTGGAAAACAAGAGCCCTCTACAAGATAGATCTCAAGCAGGCAATCGCCAGTCAGAAACAATTAAAGAAGCCCTTGAAATGCTGAAAGAGGTGGAAGTTTATAATACTCTTCACCGCGCAGCTATTGAACTACCAAGTGTTCAAACCCCAAGCCAAATCAAGAAATTCTACGAACCGGTTATGGATATGGAAGGGGTAGAAATTACTAACCAAACTCAATCACCGGAAAAGCAAATCTGCTTTGATTTACCAGATTTTTCAACTAAAGAAAAGGTAACTGGAGCTGAGATTGGTAGTGCAACCCACGAACTCATGCAGAGAATTGACCTCAGCCAGCGACTAACGCTTGCTAGCCTGACAGAAACTCTCAAACAAGTTCAAACCAGTCCAGCTGTAAGAGACAAGATCAATCTTTCTAAAATTCTCGCATTCTTTGACACACTACTTGGTCAGGAGATTCTTGCTAATACCGACCATCTCTATCGCGAGCAACCTTTCTCTATGCTCAAACGAGACCAAAAGAGTCAGGAAGACTTTGTTGTTCGTGGGATCTTGGATGGCTATCTGCTTTATGAGAATCGTATCGTTCTTTTCGACTACAAGACAGACCGCTACGATGAGCCAAGTCAACTCATAGACCGTTATCGTGGTCAGTTAGCCCTATATGGTGAGGCCTTAACACGAGCTTATTTGATTGAAAACATTGAAAAATATTTGATTTTACTCGGTAAAGATGAGATTCAAGTTGTAAAAGTATAATTTATACTCTTCGAAAATCAAATTCAAACCACGTCAGCTTCACCTTGCCGTACTCAAGTACAGCCTACGGCTAGCTTCCTAGTTTGCTCTTTGATTTTCATTGAGTATTAGAAAGGAGACCTCATGACACTTCCAGTTAGAAAATCCTTGCACGATGCAGTTTTACAAGCTTCAAAAGCTGATACTTGGGATCAAGCAACCAAGGAATGGAATGAAGTTTCTTTGATTTTTAATGGCATTGGCCGTAGTAATTGTGTCTGCGGGAATGCCATAAAATACGCCTACGAACTCTTTAACGGAGTTACAGGCCAACGTCTCTTTCCTATAGGAAGCGAATGTGTTCGCCATTTTCATCGTATTAGCCTCGACCAGCAACTAGAAGAGGAAGAAAAACTACTCAGAAAAGTTGAAAACCTAACCAGAAAGGCTCAGAAAAAGGAAAAAATCAAGGTTAATAAAAGCGACTTTGACGAACGACTTCTAAATTGGTTTTGGGAAAAAGGTATTTTCAAAGCCAATCGTGGCAATCAATTCGCACCTGAGAAAGATTACCAGCTCTTCCTAGAAGTCTTTCAAGGTGGAAGTTGGACCAAGGCAGAGCCAAATAAGAAGGCTCGTATGGAAGAAGTGCTGGAAAAGTGTATCAAACCTTTTTTACTTGGTAAGACCGATGACCAACTCTACCTTGTCAAACTAGGCAAGGAGAAAATCGACTACGAACAGCATTTACGGATTCAAGCAGAGAAAGAACGTAAGAAAAGAGATAAAATCGCCAAGCAATACGCTGACAATCTCATTCTTGCCATGGGACCTGCAGAACGAGCCTATCAAGATTACTTTGGCTTTACAGAAACCTTGACCCAAGAAGAACGAAAATGGGAGAAAATCCTCTTTGGAAAAAATAGAGAAGAACGGGCTATCAAGGCTAAACAAAACCAAAAGGAGCTGGAAAAGGATCAGCGAATTGCAAGTCAAGATCCTATTGAACGAAAGCAGAAGCAGACTTGGCTTCTTAATTCCTATTTTCGGGATTTGCCTGATGAAAAATCCAGATTTTCTCGACTCCTATTAGAATTTCGAAAAAGTGGAGAAGTAGCCTTTTCAGATGAATACTTATCTGAGCATCTCATCGAATTTTTCTACAAGATGAAAGTCTTTGAGTTTGAAATTGCACCAGAACAAGTCCGCGATTTTCTAAAAGAATGCCTTCAGGCAGAACATCTATCATCTGCACAAGAAAGTTGGACTAGAGGGATTCTCCTCAATTGTCTTCATCCGTTTTTAGATAGGTTACTCATATAGAAAAAATCCTACCTTGTCTATGCATGGTAGGATTTAAGTATCTCCAAAGATGTACTGGTAAAGTTGGACGACTTTCTGAAAACACTGCGTGTCCATTCTTGTTATTTTTTGAGCATTTCGCATCCGAAAATCAAAAGTATACAGTTGAAATGGATTGACAGCACCATCTACCTTGTCTGACGAGACAGGAACGAGCAAGCCTTTTTCTGCCAAACGATGTTGGCCATGAGTGATAGGACAGACAGCCACAAAACCAGTTTGCAAGGCATATTCTCTCCTAGAAACTACCAAGGCAGGTCGCCGTTTCTGGATTTCTCGACCGACTGATGGATCAAAGTCCAGCCAAATGATATCCTGCTTTTCAGGAATATAGTCAGATTTCGCTATCAAGTGACCTTACCCCTTCAAAATCATTTGTCATTCTCAAATCAGTAATCCCATCAAAAGGATCTTTTAGTTTTGGAGCTAAGACAATGACTCCGTCAATCCCTTTGTAGACAACCATTTCTTGACCTTCTGTCATCCCCAAATTTTTAGGAATGGTCACAGTGAGAGAATTCCCTACCTTCCGAGTCTTTACTGTATTCATCGCTCTACCTCCACGAATTAGTATACACTAAGTATATACCTGTTAGCAAAAAAAGTCAAGTAAATCCTGACTGGCATCAAGGATGTTTCGGACCAATACTATTTGTCATTTATTGTGGTCAAAGCCTGTGCAAAAGTTCCTCATTTATGATAGAATAGGTAGTAAGAAGGAAAACGTTTTTACTACGTTTTTTTTAGTCGGAAGGGGAAAATATTATGGCTACTATTCAATGGTTTCCGGGTCACATGTCTAAGGCTCGGCGGCAAGTTCAGGAGAATTTAAAATTTGTTGATTTTGTGACGATTTTGGTGGATGCTCGGCTACCTTTATCTAGTCAAAATCCTATGTTAACCAAGATTGTGGGTGATAAACCAAAGCTTTTGATTTTGAATAAGGCAGATCTTGCTGACCCCGCAATGACCAAAGAATGGCGTCAGTATTTTGAATCACAGGGAATCCAAACTCTGGCTATCAACTCCAAAGAGCAAGTAACTGTAAAAGTTGTTACTGATGCTGCTAAAAAGCTCATGGCTGATAAGATTGCACGCCAGAAAGAACGTGGTATCAAGATCGAAACTTTGCGGACCATGATTATCGGAATTCCAAATGCCGGCAAGTCAACTCTCATGAACCGTTTGGCTGGGAAAAAGATTGCAGTTGTCGGCAATAAACCAGGTGTTACCAAGGGGCAACAGTGGCTCAAAACCAATAAAGATCTGGAAATCTTGGATACACCAGGAATTCTCTGGCCTAAGTTCGAAGATGAAACTGTCGCTCTAAAACTAGCCTTGACTGGAGCAATTAAAGATCAACTACTCCCAATGGATGAAGTGACCATTTTTGGTCTCAATTATTTCAAAAAACATTATCCAGAAAAGCTAGCTGAACGCTTCAAACAAATGAAGATAGAAGAAGAAGCACCTGTTATCATCATGGATATGACCCGTGCCCTTGGTTTCCGAGACGACTACGACCGCTTTTACAGCCTCTTCGTCAAGGAAGTCCGTGATGGAAAACTCGGTAACTATACCTTAGATACATTGGACGACATCGATGACGACGATTAAAGAAATCAAAGAACTTCTGGCTACTGTCAAAGAATTAGACAATCCCCTTTTTCTTGAACTGGAAAAGGATAGTCGCTCTGGAGTTCAAAAAGAAATTAACAAGCGTAAAAAAGCCATACAGGCTGAACTGGATGAGGACCTTCGTTTGGAATCCATGCTTTCCTATGAAAAAGAACTTTACAAGCAAGGAGTGGCCTTAATTGCAGGTGTTGATGAGGTCGGCCGTGGTCCTTTGGCTGGACCTGTAGTCGCTGCAGCCGTTATCTTGCCAAAAAATTGTAAGATTAGAGGCCTCAACGATAGCAAGAAAATTCCAAAAAAGAAACATCTAGAAATTTATCAAGCAGTTCAAGACCAAGCCTTGTCAATCGGGATTGGTATCATGGATAATCACATCATTGACCAAGTCAATATCTATGAAGCGACCAAACTGGCCATGAAGGAAGCAATCTCCCAGCTCAGTCCGCAACCCGAGCACCTCTTGATAGATGCCATGAAACTGGAGTTGCCAATTTCACAAACCTCCATTATCAAAGGAGATGCTAACTCCCTCTCGATCGCAGCTGCATCTATAGTGGCCAAGGTGACACGGGATGAATTGATGAAGGAATATGACAACCAATATCCTGGCTATGATTTCACGGCTAATGCAGGCTATGGAACAGCTAAACACCTAGAAGGACTGGAAAAATTAGGTGTCACCCCAATTCACCGAACCAGTTTTGAACCAGTCAAAACACTGGTTTCAACTAAGAAAGACAAGTAAGAGGAAATGATTATGGAGGAACAGTCAGAAACACTCAGTTCCAAGAAAGAATTTGCCTTTGCCTCAAGCACCATATTATCCCAAGTTGGACGAGGAATCATTGTTGGTCTCGTCGTCGGGCTAATCGTCGGATCCTTTCGTTTCTTAATCGAAAAGGGTTTTCATCTGATACAAGGACTCTATCAAGAACCAGCGCACCTAGTGCGCAATCTTTTTATCATTGGCCTATTTTATGTATTCGTTTGCTGGCTCAGTGCGAAACTAACTCGGTCAGAAAAAGATATCAAGGGTTCAGGAATTCCTCAAGTCGAAGCCGAACTAAAGGGACTGATGACTCTTAATTGGTGGAGTGTCCTCTGGAAGAAATATGTATTAGGGATTCTTGCTATTGCCAGTGGCCTTATGCTAGGTCGAGAAGGGCCAAGTATTCAACTTGGAGCAGTTGGTGGTAAAGGTATTGCCCAGTGGCTAAAATCTAGTCCAGTAGAGGAACGTTCCCTGATTGCCAGTGGAGCTGCTGCAGGCTTAGCCGCTGCCTTTAATGCACCGATAGCAGGTCTCCTCTTTGTTGTAGAAGAAGTCTATCACCATTTTTCCCGCTTTTTCTGGGTCTCAACTCTAGCAGCCAGTCTCGTAGCAAACTTTGTCTCATTACTCATATTTGGTCTAACACCCGTACTGGATATGCCAGACAACATTCCTCTCATGACCCTAGACCAGTATTGGATATACCTCCTTATGGGAGTTTTTCTCGGGCTTTCTGGTTTTCTCTATGAGAAAGCTGTACTCAATGTTGGTCAAATTTATGAATGGCTTGGTCAAAAAATCCATTTGGATAGAGCTTATTATCCGATCCTAGCTTTTATCCTTATCATACCAGTCGGAATTTTCTTACCTCAAATTCTTGGTGGTGGAAACCAGGTCGTTCTTTCTTTGACTGAGCAAGATTTTAGTTTCCAAGTTTTATTAGCTTACTTTTTGATTCGCTTTGTTTGGAGCATGATTAGTTATGGAAGTGGCCTTCCAGGAGGGATTTTCCTTCCCATTCTGGCGCTTGGTTCCTTACTTGGTGCCCTAGTCGGTGTCATTTGTGTCAATCTTGGGCTTGTCAGTCAGGAGCAATTTCCTATATTTGTTATTTTAGGAATGAGTGGCTACTTTGGGGCAATATCCAAGGCTCCCTTAACCGCTATGATACTCGTAACCGAGATGGTCGGAGATATTCGCAACCTCATGCCACTTGGCTTAGTGACCTTAGTCGCCTACATCGTCATGGATCTACTCAAGGGGGCACCAGTCTATGAGGCCATGCTGGAAAAAATGCTACCAGAAGAAGCAACAGACGAGGGAGAAGTCACCCTCATAGAAATCCCTGTGTCTGACAAAATCGCTGGAAAACAGGTTCACGAGCTCAACTTGCCACATAACGTACTCATTACCACCCAAGTCCATAATGGCAAGAGCCAAACAGTTAACGGCTCAACTAGAATGTATCTGGGTGATATGATTCACCTGGTGATTCCAAAAAGTGAAATTGGAAAAGTCAAAGATTTGTTGTTATAAGCTTTTTTTACATAATTTATTTTACGTAAAATATTATTGAAAGGATTCTCAATGAAAAGAAATAAGGCAATTGCAGTATATTTGCTAGGCACATTTAGTCAAATAGCATCAGTTTGTCTCCTTTTCTTTCTCTTGAATCTTTTTTCTATTCATTCCAATCTATTAACTATTTTAGGAATCTTTCTAGGTGGGATTTCTTCAGCTCTTTGGGGAATTATTGTTGCAAATCACTATTTTCATATTCATTTTAAGAAGATTGTAAACGATTTTTTTAACATTCATACCAGTTATAAACACTATTTATTATCTTTTTTCCTTATTGTCCTTGATTTTTCTTTTCTAATGTTTGGTGGGAAAATGATAGAATTTAGCTGGTATCTCCCATTTTTGATGTTCTTCAAATTTATTGTCTTTGGCGGTATAGAAGAGATTGGATGGCGATATGTCTTTCAACCAATTTTACAAGAAAAGTTGCCATATTTTTACTCAGCAATTCTAACCTTTTTCAGCTGGGCGATTTGGCATCTGTTGTTCTTTTACATTGATGGCTCCCTAGCAACTCTGCAAACTCTACCGTTTTTATTTGGATTGCTGACGAATTCTTTCATACTCTCAGCTCTTTATATCAAAACAAAGAATCTCTGGATTTGCGTTATGACACATTCGATCATTAATGTCTTGTCTCAGATAACCATAGATACTGATCGATCCGAAACCTTCCTGCTTAAAATCTTCGTCATCTTGGTATCCTGCTATATGGTAGTACATAAAAAAGATGAGTATAATCGGTATAAATAAAATTAAATATAAACCTTCAAAACCAAATCAAAAAAGATTTGGTTTTTTAAGAATTAGAAATCTAATTTTCAGTATATAGTATGATTTTTACCCCCTACTTTGTAAAGAATGATTAGAATATTGTATAATAAGAAAAAGGAGAAAAGCATAAATGAATAATTCTGGAATTAAAAAAAGTCATACAAGAATACTAATCATTTTGTTACTCGCAACCATCACAGCAGGAGCTATTTTTATGTTTAGTTTGTTAGGAAAATCGCAAGAAGAACATCGGAATAGAGAGTATGAAGTAAGTTTGGTTAATGCCTTAAAGAATTCCTACCAAGGGATTGAAGAGATTAAAATTTCCAATCCAGAATACACAAGCCCTCCTGGTTCGTGGTCTTGTGATGTAGAAATCAAATTTAAACATGAAGTAAAAATTAAGTATGGTATTGGATATTCTCTAGACACTGAAGAAATAACAGATACTTCATTGGAATGGGAAAATAGAGTAAAAGATCGACAATTTTTAAATGAAAACAAGGGTAAAACTGCTTCGAAAATTAGGGTAACTTATTCTAATAATGACGAAGGAGAGCAATAATGGCATTTAGTTATACTGATAAACAACTCAATGAATTAAAGCATGGAAAGAATGTATATAGTGTCAATGCGGAATTTGCTGAGAAAAAGAGGGAATGATAATGAGTAAAGACAGATTAAGAAAAAGCTATAAACCATTATTCATAGTTTTACTATTCGTATTCATCACATTAGGAGGTGTTTTTATGTTTAGGTTGTTAGGGAAGTCTCAAGAAGAACGTCGAAATAGAGAGTATGAAGTTAGTTTGGTGAATGCGTTAAAGAATTCCTATGAAGGGATTGAGGAGATTAAGATTTCCAATCCTGATTATACAACCCCACCAGGTTCGTGGTCTTGTGATATCGAAATTAAATTTAATGATGAAAGAACTCTTTCATATGAGATTAATCATCATTTAAACTATAAAATCAATTATGGTGGCCGTCAAGAAACAAACGAAGATTGGCAGTATTTAGAAACTCATAGAGGGAAAACTTTAAAGTCAGTGAGAATTACTTATTCTGATAGCGAGCAAGGAGAACTATGATGAATTTCCATTATACTGATGAATAATTTAAACCAAGATTATGCTGTTTATAGTGTGAACGAAAAGTCTTCAAGGAGAAAAAGGAGAAAAGCTTAAATGAATATTTCCAGCAATAAAAAAAGATATATAAGACTACTAATCGTTTTGTTACTCGTAGCCATCACAGCAGGAGCTATTTTTATGTTTAGGTTGTTAGGGAAGTCTCAAGAAGAGCGTCGAAATAGAGAATATGAAGTAAGTCTGGTTAATGCGTTAAAGAATTCCTACCAAGGGATTAAGGAGATTAAGATTATGGATCCTTACAATAATGACAAACCGGGTTCGTGGTCTTGTGATATTTCAGTACAGTTCAATGATAGTCAAACTATTACTTATGGAATTAATCACAGATTAACCTATAAAGAAAACCATGATGGTCTTATGAAAGGGAATACTAATGAAGAAATTGATCAACAATGGTCGATACTTCAAAAACACATTGGTAAAACAGAATCTACAATATTAGTACGATATTCAAATGGTGAAACAGGAGAGCAATAATGGTATTTAATTATACTGATAATCAGTTGAATAATTTAACCCAAGATTTTGCTATTTATATGGTAAATGAAGAGTTTTCAAGTAGAAAAAGAGGAAAAGCTTAAATGAATAATTCCAGCAATAAAAAAAGCCATAAAAGGATACTAATCGTTTTGTTACTCGTAGCCATTACAGCAGGAGGTGTTTTTATGTTTAGTATGTTAGGGAAATCCCAAGAAGAGCGTCGAAATAGAGAATATGAAGTAAGTCTAGTTAATGCTTTAAAAAATTCCTATGAAGGGATTGAGGAGGTACATATAACCGACCCTTCATATGCATCAATTCCGTCTGATGCTTGGGGCGCAAAAGTTAAAATATTTTTCTCTGATAGCAAACAACTAAGTTATATAATCGCATTTAATAAACAAAATAACGAAATAAGAAGTAGAGATTTTCAAAATAGTTCTCGAAAAGATGATAATCAATATTTGATAAACCATCGTGGAATTACAGAAAAAAATGTAAAAGTGATTTATTCAAATGGTGAAACAGGGGAACAGTAATGGTATTTAATTATACTGATAAACAACTCAATGAATTAAAGCATGGGAAGAATGTATACGGTGTCAATGCTGAATATGCTGAGAGGAATGGAAATAACAATGAGTAAAAACAGATTAAGAAAAAGCTATAAACCATTATTCATAGTTTTACTACTCGCAACTGTCACAACAGGAGGTGTTTTTATATTTAGTGTGTTAGGAAAATCCCAAGAAGAGCGTCGAAATAGAGAGTATGAAGTTAGTCTGGTAAACGCCTTAAAGAATTCCTATGAAGGGATTGAGGAGGTAACGATTACGAATCCATCGTACAGCTCAATTCCTTCAGACGCTTGGGGGGCGGATGTGAAACTAAAATTTTTTGATGGAACATCTAAAGAACATGTTTTAGCTTTTGATATAAACTCGAATAAAATTAGGATTGGAGTATATAATAAGGATGATGAAGAATTTCAACATTTTTTAAATTCTAGGCGAGGTTCTACTAAGTCAAAAGTTAAAGTTAAATATTCGAATGGTTCAGAAGGGGAGCTATGATGAATAAATACGTGTATACAGACAAACAACTTAATGAATTGAATCAAGGTCCGAATGTTTACAGTGTTAATACTGAGTTCGCACAGCGTAAAGAAAACCGAACAAATATTGTTACTGCTAAATCAGATAACGAGTTAAAAAAGGTGAAATCAACACTATAACCACCTCCGATGGTCAAGAATTCCGTGTCGTTGCGACTAAGTCTCACCGAGGAACAGGTTTTGATGGTTTGGCGGTAGGCTCCTATAGTCAACGGCAAACCGGGTTATAAAAGTATAGCTGTGATTGCTGCGGGAACGGATTCTGGGAGTCCTACTAAGACCTTATAGAAGTAAATCAACTTTTTCTTATTATAGTGTAAAATAGACTAATCTTATAGTATAACAAGAGAAAGGAGGAAATCTTAAATGAACAATTCCAGCAATAAAAAAAGCCATAAAAGGATACTAATCGTTTTGTTACTCGTAGCCATTACAGCAGGAGGTGTTTTTATGTTTAGTATATTAGGGAAATCTCAAGAAGAACGTCGAAATAGAGAGTATGAAGTTAGTTTGGTTGAAACTTTAAAAGATAGTTATGAGGGTGTTGAAGAAATTAGATTTTCTAATGCAAACTACACAAATCCGCCAGGAAGCTGGACTTGCGTAGTTGAACTATTTTTTAATGAGAGAAGCATAAAATATAAAATTAATTATTCAAAAAATGATAAACGTATTTCTGATGTATCCTTAGAAAGAGAGAATGGAAAAGAGGACCGAGAATTTTTAAATAGTCACTTGGGTAAGACTAGTAAACTCACAAAAATTATTTATTCAGATGGTTCAGAAGGAGAATATTAATGGTATACACTTATACTGATAAACAACTCAATGAATTAAATGACGGAAAAAATGTTTATAGTGTAAATTCTGAATATGCTGAGATAAAGAGGAAATGATAATGAGTAAAGACAGATTAAGAAAAAGCTATAAACCATTATTCATAGTTTTACTACTCGTAACTATCACAACAGGAGGTGTTTTTATGTTTAGTATGTTAGGGAAGTCTCAAGAAGAACGTCGGAATAGAGAGTACGAAGTCAGCTTGGTCAACGCTTTAAAAAATTCCTATGAAGGGATTGAGGAGATTAAGATTTCCAATCCAAACTACACAAACCCTCCAGGTTCATGGTCTTGTGATGTAGAAATCAAATTTAATGATGAAAGAAAAACTAAGTATAGGATAGGCCATGGACTCCATGATAAAAAGAATTATCAAGGATCATTGACCAATGAGAAAAGGCAATTCCCTAACAATTACAAAGGAGTGACCGACTTAAAAGTATTTGTTACATATTCAGATAATAGCACGGGTTGAATCGGGATTATGCTGTGTCTAGTATAAATCTTGAATTCGCTAAGCGTAACGGAAGGACTTATGTCAATTCAAATCTCATTGAAAGTATATCTCCTGATGATTTAGAAAAAACCAACACCATAACTACCTCAGATGGTCAAGAATTCCGTGTTATTGCGACTAAGTCTCACCGAATTCTACTGTTATTTATCTTTAAATTATAGTAGAATAGAGAAAAGGAGAAAAGCTTAAATGAACAATTCCAGCACTAAAAAAAATCACAAAAGATTACTAATCGTTTTGTCACTCGCAATTATCACAGCAGGAGGTATATTTATGTTTAGCATGTTAGGGAAATCCCAAGAAGAGCGTCGGAATAGGGAGTATGAAGTTAGTTTGGTAAATGCCTTGAAGAATTCTTATCAAGGGATAGAAGAAATCGAAATTACCAATCCAACATATACGAACCCTCCTGGCGACTGGTCTTGTAAGGTTGATATTTTGTTTGAAGATGGAGAAAAAATATTCTATGGAATTCCACATAACTTAGATGATAAAGAAAATTATAATGGTCGTATGACTTATGGACAGCGAGATTTTCTTAACCTAAGAAAAGGAATAACAACTAATACAGTTACGGTTACATACTCTAACAAAGAAAGAGGGGAGCAGTAATGGTATTTAATTATACTGATAAACAACTTAATGAATTAAACCACGGGAAGAATGTATACAGTGTCAATTCTGAATACGCTGAGAGAAATAATAAACCTTTGGTTACAGAAGCTCCTAATCCGAATCCTTCTTCATCTGATTTTGAAGAAACCAACACTATAACCACTTCAGATGGTCAAGAATTCCGTGTTGTTGCCACTAAGTCTGACATTGAAACAGGATTTGATGGACTGGCAGTTGCACCTATTGTCAACGGCAAACCAGATTATAAAAATGTAGCCGTGATTGCTGCTGGAACGGATCCTGATAGTCCGGTGAATAAAACTATGTTCAGCTCACGCGACGTCAATAGTGCCATAATTGCAAGGCAAACTTATTTATCTCCACAATATAAGGTTGCTGACCAATTCGTAAAAGAGATTATGGACGACCCCCGATACGAAGTCAGCCAACTATCCGGTTATTCACAGGGTTCCTACATGCTGAAGGTAGGAGCTAAATACCACATCCCTACAACCACCTTTAATGCTTGGTTTAAATACGGTGCACTCACACTGGAAGAAAAAGCATTTATTGAAAGTAACCCTTCTATGTTTATAGATTACCGTAGAAAACATGATGATGTAGTACGTTGGAATGATTTTAACCATCCAGAATGGTATAATACTACCACTACAAATTCTATGCCTAGTACGATTCACTGGCTTGATGGTTCGAGTCATAAAATTGGTGACTGGGAGTTTGATCCTGCAACTGGTCAACTTGTAGATGGCAAAGGAGGGAAACCCTTAATCAGTGGCGTTTATCGAGCCTATGCCAACAGTCTCCGAGGAATGGCTCATTACAAGGACTTGAAATCAAAATGGTCATCAGGTGGTATTAGTAGTTCTGAGGAAATATACTTAGATGCAGCTCAAGGTTCTATCCTATCATCATCTATGGCTACAGCAGCAAGAACTGGAGCTGATGAAGTGAGCGCCTTAGCCAAAAAAGCCAATCAGGAATTACAAGAAATTTGGTCAAAAATCGACTTTACGAGCTACACAGCATTGGCTCCCTATGAGGTTGATGCCATTTTTGCTAGTCAAGGTATCACTCAAGCACAGTTTATCAATACGTTTCAGACAGAGACAAATCAAACAACCACTAAGATGAATGCTTCCGCACAAGCATTTGAAAATATGGATAAACAATTACAGGAAGTCATCGAAAAAACAGTAGCAACAGATAAGCAATTAGCCAAGGAGTTTCGACAATGGAAAGAAAAGATGTAAAATGGGAGGAAATAAAAGAGAAAGAAAGGGAACTATTTGCTCTAGAAGACCAATATTATCAAGAAAAGAAGAAACTCGATAACAAAGCCCTTGATCTAGACGAACGAAATGCAAACTTAGAAAAACTAATTTCCGAAGAAGTTGATAAAATGTATCATATTTTGAGAAAATTTTCGTCAACGGCTGATGATGTTAGAGACTATTTTATAGAAATAGAAAATTTGAGACACTTTTCGAATCAAGTATACAGAGATTATAGGGTTAAACTCGAAGATGAGAGAGAAAAATTCGATAACGAGTTTCGCAAAAAAAGAAATGATTTAGACGAAGAATTTCACAAACTAAGGAGAGATTATGCAAGCACCAATGAATGAATACTACACAGATGAAGAATATCAATATGCACTGAAACAAATGTATCGAATGATGGAAAGAAACCGAATCATTACGGAAGCAAAGTTAGCGATAACAGCAAAAAATAAATTAAAAGATAACTTTAATAAAGCAACTAAGAAAATTGCTACAGAAACCAAATCAACCATTACAAGCATAAACAGCCAAATGGACACTGCAATTCAAGGTAAAGTTCGCAAGAGTCTTGAAGAAAAGATTCCGAATATGTTGCTCAAGTATGATGAAATTTAATAAAGGGTTCAGGATAACTGGGGGTAAGTTGGACTTCTGTTTTAAGTTTCTTATATCATCTTTCCGAAAAACTATAATTTTCTTGAAAAATAAATAAATCTATGCTATACTACTAGTAGACTTAATTATGGAGAAAATACATGAAACGTGAGATTTTACTGGAACGAATCGACAAACTAAAACAAATCATGCCCTGGTATGTCTTGGAATACTACCAATCCAAGCTTGCTGTGCCCTACAGTTTTACAACCTTGTACGAATATCTCAAGGAATACGATCGATTTTTCAGCTGGCTTTTGGAGTCTGGTATTTCAAATGTTGATAAAATGTCTGACATTCCTTTATCAGTCTTGGAAAATATGTCTAAGAAAGATATGGAATCCTTTATCCTGTATCTACGTGAACGACCTTTGCTGAATGCCAATACAACCAAGCAAGGTGTCTCTCAGACAACCATCAATCGCACCTTGTCAGCACTTTCCAGTCTTTATAAGTATCTAACCGAGGAAGTCGAAAATGATCAGGGTGAACCTTATTTCTATCGTAATGTAATGAAGAAAGTTTCAACCAAGAAAAAGAAAGAAACACTTGCTGCTAGAGCTGAAAACATCAAGCAAAAACTCTTTCTAGGTGATGAAACAGAAGGTTTTCTAACCTATATCGACCAGGAGTACCCACAACAGCTCTCAAATCGTGCCCTCTCGTCATTCAATAAAAATAAAGAACGTGATTTAGCCATTATTGCCCTTCTCTTGGCGTCTGGTGTCCGCTTATCTGAAGCTGTTAATTTGGATCTAAGAGACCTTAATCTCAAAATGATGGTTATTGATGTCACACGTAAGGGGGGGAAACGTGACTCGGTTAATGTCGCTGCCTTTGCCAAGCCTTATATAGAGAATTATCTCGCCATTCGAAATCAACGCTATAAGACAGAAAAGACGGATACAGCTCTCTTTTTGACACTCTATCGAGGTGTTCCTAATCGTATTGATGCTTCTAGTGTTGAAAAGATGGTTGCTAAGTACTCTGAGGACTTCAAAGTCCGTGTAACTCCCCACAAACTACGCCATACCCTGGCGACTAGGCTCTATGATGCTACTAAATCGCAAGTTTTGGTCAGCCACCAGCTAGGGCATGCTAGTACACAAGTCACTGACCTCTATACCCATATCGTCAATGATGAACAAAAGAATGCTTTAGATAGTTTATGATTGTTACATATTATAAATTATGTAAATCAACTATCGCTAAAAAACGAAAGACCAATTCCTTTATCTTTCGTTTTTTAGCTATTTAAACTCAATCCAGTAGTTACGGTGTGGCTCTATAATTACTGGTTTACCCCAAAAGGCTTGAAGATAGGCTAGATTTACTGGGCTTACAGGTTTTTTTGAATCATTGTACTGATCAGCACTCTCTTTAGTTAGAAAACATTTTACTGCTTCATAAGAAGTTCCATCAGATGATTCTCTTTCGATTCCCATATACGAAATTTCGCCACCATTTTTAAGATCATCAGTCAACAGTTTACCAATAAAGAACACTGTCTTATCTTTCATAAGTTCATAAGCCTTACTATTTTCAAGTCGGTTGTTTGCTGCAGCATACATAATACAAAAACTATCAACAATATCTTTCAAAGGCATTAAGTCCTCTTTGCTTACTTTGATTTCATCGGGGAGAAGTCCGCCAATTATAATATTTTGGAAATAGGCTTGCTGGATTACATTATCTAAAGCCATTCCTAAAGGTATTTGAACAGCTTGGTATCCTAAAGGCTGAAGCTCTTTGTATTTCTTATCATAATGTTCTTGTGTGATGCTTATATTTAAACTTTCAGTTTGAGAAATTTCCGTATTTCTATAAAAAGCAACAACATTGCGGTCTAACTGTTCAAATAGGTTAAGTTTTTCTACTGGAATTTCTAACATAATGAATAACTCCTTTCATTTTTCATCACTATTATAATCTAATCAGCATGATTCTTAAGTTTAACCCTAATAAAAGAATCCATCATAAATGGATTCTTTTTCCTTACCCCACTACTGCTTCAGCGATTTCTTCACGGCTGATACCAGCAAAATAGCGTGTGATGTCAATAGTTTCTAAGGCCTTAAGGACATCTTCGCGTTCGTATTTCATGCCACGAAGGACATCTTCTACAGCTGCAACGTCCTCGATACCAAAGAAGTCACCATAGATCTTGATATCTTGGATTTTTGATTCAATGACGTTGGCAAAAACTTCAACCTTACCACTAGTGAATTTTGTTCCACGACGGACGTTAAATTCAGGTGATTTACCGTAGTTCCAGTCCCAAGTTCCAAACTTAGTATCCTTGATGCGGTTGATTTCAGCTAATTCTTGCTCAGAAAAAACGTATTCAGTCATCTCTGGGTACTCTTTTTTCATGTATTCCAATAGTAAATCACGGAATTCTTCAACTGTGATTTTTTCTGGTAATTCATTGATAATATTGGTAACACGGGCACGGACGGATTTCACACCTTTTGATTCAAATTTATCTTTTGAAACCTTGAGGGCGTTTGCTAGGACTGACAAATCAACGTCAAAGAGCAAGCAACCGTGGTGCATGATACGCCCATTGATATAGGCTTGGGCATTTCCACAGAATTTCTTACCGTCAATCTCAAGGTCATTACGACCTGTGAATTCAGCTTTAACACCAAGTTGAGCCAAGGTATTGATTACTGGAGTTGAAAAACTCTTGAAGTCAAAGGCACGGTTTTCATCTTCTTTTGAGATGATTGTGTAGTTGAGGTTGTTTAGATCGTGGTAAACAGCTCCGCCACCACTGATACGGCGGACTACCTCAATACCATTTTCTCGAACAAAATCACGGTTGATTTCTTCGATAGTGTTCTGGTGACGACCAACAATGATAGAAGGTTTGTTAATCCAAAGAAGGAAGATTTGATCCTCATCTAGTAAGTGTTTAAAGGCATATTCTTCCAAGGCGATATTAAAAGCAGTGTCGTTTGAATGATTGATAATATATTTCATGATATCCCTTTATACGATAGAGACTGGAAATAATCTTCCAGTCTAGTCTATCTTCGTTTTATTTTTTCTTAGGTGAATGGATAGCCATTCCTAGAACATCCGCAAATGCTTCGTACATCACTTCAGAGTATGTTGGGTGTCCGTGGATAGTCTTCAGCATTTCTTCGACAGTTATTTCCATTTCGATGATGCTTGACGCTTCGTTGATCAATTCTGCAGCTGCAGGACCGATGATATGGACACCAAGGATTTCACCGTATTTCTTATCTGCAATGACTTTAACGAAACCTTGAGCTGCATCAGAAGCAATGGCACGTCCGTTAGCCGCAAAGTTGAATTTACCGATAGCAACATCGTATTTCTCGCGAGCTTGCTCTTCTGTTAAACCTACTGCTGCTACTTCAGGAAGAGTGTAAATGGCTGCAGGAGTCAAGTTCAATTTGGCAACAGCATGATTTCCTTTGAGGGCATTTTCAGCGGCAACTTCACCCATGCGGAAGGCTGCGTGCGCCAACATCTTCGTACCGTTGATGTCACCAGGTGCGTAGATTCCAGGAACAGAAGTTTCCATATATTCGTTAACCTTGATGCGACCACGATCCAATTCAAACTCAACATCGCCAATTCCTTCAAGATCTGGCACACGACCGATTGAAAGAAGAGCTTTATTTGCAATGATATCGTCTTTTCCTTCAACCTTGATACGAAGTTGTCCATTTTCCTCGATGATTTCTTGCAATTTTGTACCTGTTAAGATAGTCATACCTTTGCGTTCTAAAATCAAGCGAAGATTCTTAGAAACTTCCGCATCCATAGCTGGAACGATACGGTCCATCATTTCAATAACAGTCACTTTTGAACCAAATGTCATGAAGGCCTGACCGAGTTCAATACCGACAACGCCACCACCGATGATTACGAGGCTCTCTGGAACTTCGTTCATTTCAAGAATGTCATCACTGGTCATGACAAGTGGAGATTCCATACCAGGAACGTTAATCTTGCTGACTTTTGAACCACCGGCAAGGATAATTTTCTTGGTTTCAAGCAATTCAGAACCATTTACCAAGACATTCTTATCTTTAGTGATTGTACCAATTCCCTTATGAACAGTAACTCCGTAACTACGAAGAAGACCCGCAACACCACCTACCAAGGTATTGACAACCTTAGACTTAGTTTCAAGGAGTTTGTCCATATCTACAGTGAAGTTTGGATTTTCGATGACGATACCACGATTTGCTGCATGACCGATATTTTCGATGATTTCAGCGTTGTGAAGGTAGGTCTTAGTTGGGATACAGCCACGGTTCAAGCAGGTTCCACCGAGTTCAGATTTCTCAACAAGGGCAACTTTACCACCAAGTTGTGCTGCTTTAATCGCTGCAACATAACCAGCAGGACCTCCACCAATCACAACGATATCAAAGGCGTCATCACTCTTACCGTCGTCGTTTGAGGCACTAGCTGCAGGCGCCTGGCTAGCTTCTGGCGCTACAGCACCAGCTGTTGGGATGTTTTCTCCTTCTTCACCAAGGTAACCGATGACTTCCGTTACAGGGACAGTTTCACCATCTCCTTTGAGGATGGCAATCAAGTATCCATCTTCTTCGGCTTCCAATTCCATGCTGACTTTGTCAGTCATGATTTCCAAAAGGATTTCTCCTTCTTTTACAAATTCTCCGACTTTCTTATTCCATTGGACGATTTGTCCTTCTGTCATATCCACGCCGGCTTTTGGCATAATTACTTCTAAGGCCATGTCTTACTTCCTTTATCTATATCTCTAAAAATAAATACTGTATTTTTAAACCAACATTGAGATTGGGTTCTCAATTAAGGCTTTCAAGTCTTTCATAAACTTAGCACCAGCCATACCATCTACAACACGGTGGTCAATGGTTAATCCAAGGCTCATGATAGGGCGAATGACAATCTCACCATTGACAACTACAGGTTTCTCAACTGTTGAGCTAACCCCGAGGATAGCTGAGTTTGGTTGGTTAATAATAGGACCAAAGGACTGAACGCCAAACATTCCCAAGTTACTAATTGTGAAGGTTGAATTTTGGAGTTCGCTTGGAGCCAATTTACCATCCAAGGTACGACCAATGACATCCTTGAAGGCTACAACCAACTCTGAAAGGCTCATCTTTTCAGCATTATAAACAACAGGTGTCATCAATCCATTATCCATTCCAACTGCCATAGCAAGGTTGACATAATTATGAGTGATAATGGTCTTGCCATCTTCAGTCAATGAAGCGTTGATGTAAGGGTGTTTCATCAATGTTTTTACAACAGCGAGTGAAAGAAGGTCTGTTACAGTAGTCTTCTTACCAGTTGCTTCCATAATTGGCTCAAGAACCTTCTTACGAAGAGCCAACATTTCTGACATATCGACATCGTAGTTGAGTGTGAAAGTTGGCGCAGTTAGGTAAGATTCAACCATACGTTGCGCGATAACCTTACGCATTGGTGTCATTGGAATACGCTCAATCTCACCATAAGGAGTGAAATTGTCTGGAACTTCTTCCACTTTTTCGATTTGAGCAGGAGACTTGATGGTGTCGTTTTCGATATTTTCAGGAAGCAAGGCCAAAACGTCCTTCTTCATAATCTTACCACGATGACCTGTTCCTTGGATTTCCTGCCAAGCAATGTTATGTTCGAGGGCAATTCGTTTTGCAAGTGGCGAAATGCGAACCACATTTGTGTCTTTATAAGTTTCCACGTCTTCTTTGTGGACACGACCGTTTGCACCTGAGCCAGAAACGTCGTAGAGGTTGATCCCTAGATCATCCGCTAACTTTCTAGCCGCAGGAGTCGCTCTTAGCTTGTCATCAGCCATGACCTCTCCAATTCTATACTAAGATATTAAGGACGAAGAGGGCAATGAAAAAATAGGAGATTGACCATGTGTTCGATGCACACAAGGAAATCTATCTTTTTTTCGAAGACCTCCGTCCGAATTCAATTACATGATTCAAAGGGCGTTTAAAAGCGACCGAAAAATCGGAAATCAATGCTGGCTTCGATGAAGCCAAGGAGATTTATCTTTTTTCCGAGCTTTTAGCCCGTGTTCAACTCTACAAGTAATTTGAGACACGTTTCGTGTCCAAGTTACTACGGTTGCCGCTATCAGGCGACCAACCTAGTAGACTTACTAAGTTTTTTGTCGAATATTATCGATTCGTCAAAAAACTGTCGCAACTTTACATACAACTTGGATACAAAACATATTTCAAGTTACTAAAGTTAAAAATCTCTAAAATATTACATAAATTAATTTATGTAATATCATTCTTTATTATAAGTCTTTCGGATTGCATCTTTGATGCTTTCAACTGTTGGAATCATTGCATTTTCTAGATTTTGTGCATAAGGCATTGGCACATCCTCTCCGGCGCAACGGCGGATTGGTGCATCTAGATAATCAAATGCTTCTGATTCTGAAATAATAGCTGAAATCTCTCCGATATAGCCACTTGTTTTGTGGGCGTCGTTGACAAGCACCACCTTACCAGTCTTCTTCACTGAGTTAATGATGATATCCTTATCAAGCGGAACGAGGGTACGTGGGTCCACAATTTCAACTGAAATTCCCTCTTCTGCTAATTCTTCAGCAGCTTGAACCACACGACGAAGCATTTTACCATAAGTAACGACTGTTACATCTGTACCTTGGCGTTTGATTTCACCAACTCCAAGTGGGATTGTGTAGTCTGGATCAACTGGAACTTCCCCTTTTTGGTTAAATTCTGACTTGTATTCAAGAATGATAACTGGGTTGTTATCACGGATAGAAGACTTGAGCAGTCCTTTCATGTCAGCAGGCGTACCTGGAGCTACAACCTTAAGACCTGGGATGTGTGTAAACCAAGACTCTAGAGACTGAGAGTGCTGAGCTGCAGAACCAACTCCGTTACCAGCTGCACATCGGACAGTCATTGGAACCTGACCTTTTCCACCAAACATATAGCGTGTTTTAGCAGCTTGGTTGACGATATTATCCATGGCAATAACCGAGAAGTCCATGAAGGTCATATCGACGATTGGACGAAGTCCTGTCATGGCTGCTCCTGCTGCTGCACCTGAGATAGCAGCTTCAGAAATCGGACAGTCACGGATACGTTCTGGACCAAATTCTTCGAGCATTCCAACAGAAGTTCCGAAGTCTCCGCCGAAGACACCGACGTCTTCTCCCATCAAGAATACATTTTCATCGCGACGCATTTCCTCAGACATAGCAAGGATAATGGTGTCACGGAACGACATTGTTTTTGTTTCCATTTTTATCTCTTTCTCCTTAGTCTGCGTAAATATCTTCAAATGCTGATTCTAGTGGTGGGAATGGGCTTTCTTCAGCAAATTTAACAGAAGCTTCTACTGCTTCCTTGACTTGTGCTTGAATTTCTTCCAATTCTTCTGCACTTGCAATATTGTTTTCAATGAGGTATTTGCGAAGGTTTTCGATTGGGTCTTTTTGTTTCCACAATTCCACTTCTTCACGAGTACGATATTTACCAGGGTCAGATGATGAGTGGCCAAGCCAGCGATAGGTTACACTTTCGATCAAGACTGGGCCATTGCCACCACGAACATGATCTACAGCTTTCTTAAATCCTTCATAGACATCGATGACGTTGTTCCCATCTTCGATAAACATTCCAGGAATTCCATATGCCGCACTACGTTGATGGATATGCTCTACATTGGTCATTTTCTTGATATCCGCAGAGATCCCATAACCGTTGTTAATGCAGTAGAAAACAACTGGCAAGTTCCAAATAGAAGCCATGTTGACTGCTTCGTGGAAGACACCTTCGTTGGTCGCACCATCTCCAAAGAAGCAAACGACGATTTTTCCAGTGTTTTGCATTTGTTGACTGAGGGCTGCACCGACAGCGATTCCCATACCACCACCAACGATACCATTGGCACCGAGGTTCCCAGCATCCAGGTCAGCGATGTGCATAGAACCACCTTTTCCTTTACAGGTTCCAGTGTATTTCCCGAGGATTTCAGCCATCATTCCGTTGAGGTCAATCCCCTTAGCAATAGCTTGCCCGTGTCCACGGTGATTTGAGGTAATCAGATCATCTGGATTAAGAGCCAGCATCGCTCCGACGTTAGCAGCTTCCTCTCCGACAGAAAAGTGAGTCATACCGGGAACTTTCCCCTTTTTCACTAACTGAGCGATTTTTAAGTCCATGCGACGGATTTCTTCCATCTTACGGAACATCTCTAGCAAAAGATTCTTATCTAAAGTTGACATAATCTTGCCTTTCTAACTTTGTACTTACCTTACTATTTTACCTTTTTTAGTATACGCTGTCAAAGTATATGGCTAATAAAAATTCACAATATAAAAAAATAAACCCCTGTTAAAACAGGGATTCTCTCTAGTTAGAGTATTTTTTCACAAAGTGCTTTTTCAGGATATTTTCCAAAAATTAGCTCAATCTTTTCATTACGGTTTTCAGACGCCATTGATACAAACAACCAGAAACAATCAAGCTGGCAATTAACCCAATCCAGTAGGCAAATGCCCCTAAGTCAGTTACTTGATCTAGTAGATATCCTAGTGGTATCGCTACTCCCCAATATCCGATTAAGCCAAGATAGAAAGGAACGATAGTGTCCTTATACCCTCTTAAAATTCCTTGGAGCGGAGCCGCAAAGGTATCAGCTAGCTGGAAAAAGAGACTGTAGGTTAGAAATACAGCAGTTGTTTCAATGAACTGAGAGTCATTCCCATATAGACTTGCTACACGATCTCTAAAAATGTAGAGAAAAGATAGGGTAAGACCTGCAAAAATAAGGGCGGTTACTCTCCCCAGACGAGCATAGATTTTTGCATCCTCAAAACGTTTGGCCCCCACCTCGTAAGACACAACAATCGCCATAGCAGAGGAAATACTCATAGGAAAAGCATACATGAGACTCGAAAAATTCATAGCTGACTGGTGACTGGCAATGATGAGCGATGAAAACTTAGCCATGATTAGTCCAACCACGGAGAAAATGGCTACTTCAGCAAATACGGTTCCCCCGATTGGTAGACCTAATCGAACACCTTCCTTGATTTTATCTATATTTAGTGGAATGCGTTTTTCAAGATGTAACGCTTTTAACCTTTCTTGTTTGAATAAAACAAGAATAGAAATCCCCAATAAAACCCAATAGGCTAGTGAAGTTCCTAGTCCTGCTCCTGCGCCACCAAGCTCAGGGAAACCGAAAGCTCCATATATCAAGAGATAGTTAAAACCACTATTGAGCGGAAGTAATAGGAGCATGAGGTACATAGATAGCTTGGTCAATCCAAGAGAATCCAACAAAGAGCGAATGACACTGAACAGCAACAAGGGAATAATTCCAATAGACAGGTACCAAAGATAGGAAACTGCAACTGCCGCCACTTGAGCTTCTAGTCCGATGTTGGTTAAGACAGGTGGCGCTAAGAATACTACCATTCCAAGCAAGACCAAAGACAGTCCGAAAGCCAAGTAGATAAATTGGTAAAAATCAGATGCTACTTCTTCCTTTTTGCCCCGTCCCAGATGATGGCCTATGATGGGAACCATGGCCGAAACAATCCCTGTTAAAAAAGTAAAGAAAGGATTCCATAGACTCGTTGCGGTTGACACCCCCGCCAAGTCCATGGTATTGTACTGCCCAGTCATGGTTGTATCAACAAAAGAGGCAGAATAATTGGCAAATTGATAGATCAGAATAGGGAAAAATATCTTAAGAAATAAGACAAACTTGTCTTTAAATTGATGGGTTGGATACATATACGCTCTCTATTCTTATAGTTTCTAGAGCAGAATCCCATCTAGTTTTGGTAGACAATTTGTCCCTTGCAGATGGTATATTTAACCTGCCCTTTTAAAGTTTCACCGATAAATGGGGAATTAGCTGCTTTTGACGCAAAATGGGAGTCCACAAGGCGGTCAGCCTTAGCGTCAAAGATAGTGATATCCGCTGGACCATTCTCAGCCAAGTAACCTGCTTCAAAGTTGTAAAGCTTGGCTGGATTGACAGTCATTTTTTCTAGCAATTCCATCAAGCTCAACTCACCAGCTTCCACCAAATAAGTCAAACCAAGAGAAAGAGAGGTTTCCAAACCTGTCATACCAGATGGTGCTTTGGTGATATCTTCAACATTTTTCTCATCTGCATGGTGAGGCGCGTGGTCCGTTGCGATAACTGTGATAACACCTGACTTGAGACCTTCGATAACGGCACGACGGTCTGACTCCAAACGAAGTGGAGGATTCATTTTGGCATTGCTTCCTTGAGTTAAAAGAAGAGCTTCTGTCTTAGAGAAATGCTGTGGCGCTACTTCTGCTGTGACCTGCGCACCTAGTCCTTGAGCAAACTCCACCACCTTGACACTTTCTTCCTTAGACAAATGCTGAATGTGAACATGGGCCTTGGTTGCATAGGCAATCATAACATCGCGCGCAATCATAGCGTACTCAGCCACTCCTGTCGCTCCACAGATATGGAAATGTTCTTTAGCGATGTTTTCGTTAAAGCCAAGAATTCCATTCAAACCTGGATCTTCCTCATGAAGGCAGATAAAGGTATTGAGTTTTTTGGCTTCTACCATTGCTTCCTTAACCACTTTACTACTTTCAAGCGGAATTCCATCATCTGAAAAACCAACGGCTCCAGCTTCTAAAAGAGCCTTAAAGTCTGTCAAGTCTTGGCCATTAAAGTTCTTGGTAATAGTCGCAACTGTCTTGACGTTAATCTTTTCCTTGGCAGCAGACTGGAGAACTTCTTTCAAAGTCTCTACGTCCGAAATGGTTGGACTAGTATTAGCCATCATGACAACGGTTGTAAAGCCACCTGCAGCGGCTGCTAGGGCCCCAGTATGAATGTCTTCTTTATGAGTTTGACCAGGTTCACGGAAATGAACATGGATATCGACTAGTCCAGGCGCAACAACAAGGCCCGTAGCATCAATTAGCTCTGCTCCTTCTTCCTTGATTTCGGCAGCTATTTTGACAATTTTCCCATCTTGCACTAAAACATCACACACTTGATCCAAACCAGACTTGGGATCCATTACACGACCATTTTTGATTAGTAGCATCTGCTTTCTCCTTTATTCATAGAAATCAACTTGGGTATCCAACAATTTATCCCCATCATAAACAAACTTTGCTGAAAAGAAAGGTTTATCTTCTAAAAGCCACTCAACAAAGGTGTGATCACCCTCCCAAGTTGGCTTGCTTAAGACTTCATCATAGGGAACCCATTCTAAGGTCCCCTCATTGCAGTCAATCAAGTCACCCTCGAACTCTGTCACCTTAAAAACATAGGTGTACCAGTCTAAATCTGGCGTAAATTCAGGAAAAGTGATAACACCTTTAAGTACTGGCTTGGCTTTGAGCCCTGTTTCTTCGAGGATTTCACGCGCTGCACATTCCTGTGGAGTCTCACCTCGCTCTAGCTTTCCACCCACACCAATCCATTTGCCTTCATGGACATCGTTGGGCTTCTTATTGCGATGGAGCATGAGCAGTTCTTTTCCGTTATCAATGTAGCAAATCGTCGCTAACTGAGGCATATTCTCTCCTTATCTAAGCCAATCGATTGGCTCTTGTCCTGTCTCTTTTAAGAATGCATTGGCCTTGGAAAAAGGCTTGGAACCCCAAAATCCTCTATAAACAGATAAAGGACTTGGATGGGCTGATTCGATAATCAAGTGGTGAGGATTGGTAACCAAGGCCTTCTTCTTGCGTGCATAAGCACCCCAGAGTACAAAGACTATCGGTCTGTCTAGATTATTGACAACCCGAATCACGGCATCAGTAAAAGGCTCCCATATCTGCCCAGCATGACCATTGGCCTGCCCAGCAGGAACCGTCAAGCAAGCATTGAGAAGTAAGACTCCCTGCTCAGCCCAAACTGTCAAATCATGGGATGCTTTAACTCCAATATCATCTGCTAATTCTTTCAAGATATTTTGCAAGGATGGCGGAGCTGGAATAGCATCTGGAACCGAAAAACTCAAGCCCTGCGCCTGATCTGGCCCGTGATAGGGGTCTTGCCCTAAAATCACCACCTTAACCTCTTCCAGAGGAGTAGTCAAGAGAGCCTGAAAAACCTTTTCCTTAGGTGGATAAACAGTTCCCTGAGCATAGACCTGTTCCATAAATTGATTGATTTTCCCAAAATAACCTTCAGGTAATTGCTCCTTAATCAAAGCATGCCATGATGAGTGTTGCATCTTTCTCTCCTTTATCGTATCCATCTAAAAGCACGTCTTAATTCATCCGTACCATTTTTAAAAAAGCATAAACCATGTGCAAGTATGATTTTATCCGGTTTCCAGTTTAACATACGGGAAAAGGAAACCTTTGCTTCCCTTTGTCTTCCTAAAAAAGTCATCCGATAATCGATAGGAGTTTGTCCATCAGGGGCTGTTACACGAGCTAAACGACAAAATCTTCTGCGGATTGGACTGGATATTTTTTCCGATTCAAAATTCTCTATAAGGTCCGTTACAATGAGTGTTTTAGTTGATTTATGAAAAAACACCACTTCTTCAATCACAGAACTACCCTTAAAAATAAGCTGATCAATCTCATCAGACCATAGGTCAGGAGCCTTATCTGTTAAGGGAGCATCGAATACCACCTTGACATTCTGACTTTTCGCTCTCTCTTCAACTCCTGGACTAGACCATGTTTGCGCATGAGGATATCTTTTTTTCCAATCTGCAATATAGGCATAGTGAATCTTATTTGGAGAAATCAGGTAAGCGACTCTGCCCAAAGCATCCAGTTCAGTAAAGAGCTCCTCGTTTGGCGCGATTGGAGAATGAATCCAGAGTTTTCCATCCTTTAACTTAACCACTGTCATACGTGTCTGAAAAGGTAGTTTGAAGACCTTCATATCCATTTGAATCAAATCACCATCTACTATCCAGATATTTTGATCAACTTCCTTTAGTGTATACAATGGTTCATAAAGAGAAAGTTCTGGTTTTGACATAATTTACTACTCCTTCGTTTTTACTGCCTCTATTATAGCAAAAAGTGGCTATTGAAACCACTTTTTACAGTTCTTATATATACTGTTATTGACCCTATTATTTGACATTAGTATTCACAGTATCAATCAGCCATTAAAAACTTTTCAATTGTATCAATAGCATAGGAAAGTTGATTATTTACAGACATCATCCGTTCAAGATTAGCGTCCATATAGTAGAGTTCAGATAAACCACCCCTAGGGAGAAAGAGGGAATAGTGGATATTCATCTTCTCTCGAGTACTTAACTCTATATGATTGCTTAAGATATACTTTAACTTTTTTAACGAATTTACTTGAGCAACCACACCTTTTAACTGATACTGCTCGATGAGATTTAGTAAATTATCAATCTCTTCAATGACTTTAATTTCCATATCAACACCTCTTAGGGAAATCACTACAAAGCATCTAAACAATCCAGCAAGTCTTGGTAAGAATGAACTTCATAAGTTGGCTGGGCTTGTGTGTTATTTTCGAGGTGATGTGGGTTGTACCAGATAGTATCTATGCCAGCATTATTGCCACCTTGAATGTCGGCGGTTAGAGAATCTCCGATCATCAGCGTCTTTTCTTTGCTAAATCCTGCAATCTGCTGACCGATTTTTTCATAGAATAATGCATCAGGCTTTTGCGTTTGCAACTGCTCAGAGATAAAGACTTGGTTGAAATAGGGAGCCAGACCTGATTGAGCCAGACGACCCGTCTGGATGGCAGTAATCCCATTTGTCGCAGCATACAAATCATAATCACGTTCGATGAGGCTGTCCAAGAGTTCATGAGCACCCGAAAGAGTTTGTCCCTGTTGGGCTAAGTAAAATTGGTAACGCTGAGCAAGTAACCTACCGTCTTTTTCCTGTCCAAAATGCGCAAATAGACGAGAAAAGCGCGTGTTAACCAGCTCTTGTTTACTGATTTTCTTTTGCTCCAACTCCTTCCAGAGAGCCTTGTTCATAGGAACATAATAGTCTTTATAGGCTTGAATGTCCGCAACTCCTTCTTCCTTTAGAAGTTGCGTCAAAGCCACATCCTCAGCAGCATCAAAATCAAGCAAGGTGTGGTCAAGGTCGAAGAGTAGAAATTTGTAGGGCAATTTGAAGTTTTCCTTTCTAAGGAGATAAAATAGTCTCATGAACCTTCAAAACAGGAAAAGAGACAAAGTCCAAGTAATTATTTTATTTTCTTCTTTCACACAGATAATTTATTTAACAAGTCTCATTAAATTTATTTTTTATCTAGCTGATTTTCCTTTGCAACGACAAATTCCTTAACCAATCGATAGATAACAGCAAATATCGGTGTAAAGAATATCATCCCAAGTAAGCCAAAGAGATTGCCTCCGATACTAGCTGCTGCAAGTGTGAAAAGAGCTGGCAAACCAATAGACTGACCTACAACTCTAGGATAAATAAGGTTTCCTTCAATCAGCTGTATAACTTGATATAGAAGAATGGAAAGTAAGGCTTGAGTAGGACTCACTGTGAAGATAAAAATCGCTCCCACAACACAAGCAATCATAGGCCCTACATAAGGAATGAACGATAGCACTCCTGCAAAGATACCTGTCATTACCCCATAAGGTAGGCCAAATAGGCTATAGCCAACCGCTACCATAACTCCTATTATAACCGCTTCAATCAGCTGACTCATCAAAAATTGGTCATAAGTCTCTAGTGCTACTTGTCCAATGTAAGTCAACTTTATCACCACCTTCTCTGGAAGAAAAACTTTTAGAAGTCGACTCGTCATCGCTGCCAAATGTTCCTTACTGGA
The DNA here is from genome assembly GCF_041432195.1 of Streptococcus sp. 27098_8_23. GTDB lineage: Bacteria > Bacillota > Bacilli > Lactobacillales > Streptococcaceae > Streptococcus. Next base: position 517,403 of record NZ_JAPVZF010000001.1, read on the forward strand.
TAAAAATAAAAAGGTGAAGACTATAATCAAAAAGGCATTCATCAAACTTGAAAAAATATTGCCGATATTACTAGTCAGACCTGATAAAAAACCTATCAAAGCTTGGCTAATAGAACTAGATTGTCCCTGTATGCCTGATACGATAGTTGACAACATGTCTTTGGTTACAAATTCCGAGCTGTCTAGCAATTTCCCAAGTTGAGTAAGGACTGTTGAAAGGACTGTTCCCAGCTGACTAATAGTCTGGGCTAGGGTTGGCAGCACCAAAACCAAAAGAGCAATCACGATTAAGATAAGAGCTAGGAAAACAAGTACCATGGCAATCGGACGACGCAACTCTGCCTTTACCTTCAATTTAACTAAGTACTGTTCAATTTTTTTCATAGGAACATTAAGCACAAAAGCAATAACAGCACCATAAATCAAGGTTGATATTACATCAAAGAGAGAGATTGCTCCTGATATAAAGCTCGATGCATTCAGAATTACAAGAGCAACCAGCCCTATAAAAAGTATTAACGGGGTGTATTTTTTTACTAAGTTCATAAATTCTCCTTAATAAACATGTTTAGATACGACTATACTATTTGGTTTTTCAAACTCTCGATTAAGGTAGGCTTGGTAAGTTCCTGGAGCGATAAATCCTTTGGGTGAGAGGATATCGGTGCCAGCCTGACCGACTATGGTATCAGCCAAGAGCACACAGTTTGTAGATAAGACAAAGTAGGATTTAAACTTAGATTTGATAAATTTATAAAGTTCCCCATCTGTCTCATGTCTGATTTTATAAGCGTAGGTGTAGTCTTCCTTACCATCACCTGTCATGATTTTATCTGCACTTGGCTCCCATGGAATCGTCAGTTGTTTCAATTCAGCCAACTTTTTCTGAACTGCTTTTTCCATTTCAGGCGTCAAATCTATCCCATAACCAAAAAGCGTTTTTTGACTCTCACGTTTACATAGGTCAATGTACTTGTCACGATCACAGAAATATAAGACACCATCTCCTACCATGCCAAATAAGGTCTCAGAAGACGGATCATAGTTGCCATAAGAAATAACACGGCCTTGATAGCAGATATCCACATGACCAATTGCCGAAAACAGAGAGGTCTCAGCTGTATGAACAAAAATTTCAAGCTCCGCTGTCTTACCAGACTTCACCATTCCAAGATGGATATCCTCTCTCTCATCAGCATTTTCCAGCATAAATTTGTTAATTTTTGCTAAAGTTCTTGCAGGGATGAGAGCGGCTAGGACAATAGGTAAGCTAATTCTAATGCGACGTTTGAGATGGTTTTTCCCAATTTCCCCTTCAAATAAGAAACCGTCACGGATATTGGACAGACCATAAAGGAAAAAATAAGCCCCTAAAACAAAGAGTTGAAAGACAGAATTTCCCGTAGAGGACAAAAGACTAGCTCCACCAAGAAAAACTAGTACGAGTCCATCTAGTAAGAGACGAAAACGAGGTCGAATATTATTTTTACGGTAGAGAACATAGGTGACAAGATTAATCGTGGCCTTAAAAATCTGATAAACTCCAATCACAAGAGCCAGAACATAAATCGGTATATCAGTCGCAAGATTAGAACCTAGCAAATATCCCAGCACTAACAATTTAACCAGTGCAACTCCCAAGGTATCCGTTGACTGGCTTTTTTTGAAAACTCTTAATAGCAAATCTACGACCGTTGCTATCCAAGCTAAAAACAGAACCAGGCGAATAACTGTTACTGGCAACCAAGTCCCCGTGACCATCAAGATGAGACCTAGCAGAACAAACAAGAACCCCTGAGCAAGTAATTTCTTACCTGTCAGACCTAAAGATAGAATTTTTTCCATAAAAGACCTTTCAAAAATAATAATTAAGCCATTTGAGAAAACTAACGATTATGTCAATCGTGGTAAAAACCAATCAATGCCATCAACTCATCATGACTAGCAAATCTGGTGAAGATCCTGACTTTCATCACAAAAATCAAATCAGTATTTTTAATGGTTGACTAGAGGTGAGTAATAACATAGAAAAGTAATTTTTCATTCATTTTTGCACATTCTCTATAACTATTTGATTTATTCCATTAAGTAATTTCGAAGAGTAGAAATTTATTGAACATTGAGCTTCCTTTCTGAGTTTCATTAAGAATATTATAGCATAAATGAATCTTTGATTTATTGAGTTTCAAATACTTTTTACACTCACATTTTGACCGTGCTCAAGTGAAAAGCTAAAACTAGTCAGCAAAACTTCTATTAAATCTTTTCCGGAACTCGTTATGAAATAATGCGATAAATTTGTTATATGCTCTGCGATATTATTTCCCCAAGGAGGAGTGAGTGACAAATCTTCAAAATCCCATATAACATCCTGAGGGAGAAATTTTTTCAACTCCTCTTGGATAGATAACAACTCCTCTATTCCTCTTTCAACAGATTCAAAAGGAACATCTCCCCAGTAAAGCTTATTCATTATTACTGGGTATCTACTTCCCCACTCATTATTTTCTAAGCGAACATAAATAGTCGAAAAGAATGAATTAAAAAGACTCCCTTCTCCTATAGTCCACCAATTATAACCAACCATTAACCCTACAGACATAGATATTCTCCTACTCATTTTTAATATTATTTAACGTCAACTAAAGTTTTATATTGATAGTATCTAAAACATACATTCATTCTCCCTTACCCCAACTCCTTGGCTATTCTACTCTTTTCAAGTTTTCCCTTAGTAATTCGTTTCCATAAAACAAGCGGGTTCAAACTATAAGATAGGCGTACAATGTAGTAATTAAGCCATTCGATAAGGGCAAAAAACTCTATCAACGTGGCTAAGACAGCCACTTGGACACTTTGCGTGTTCCAGACAATAAAAGTAAAGCCTGAAATAAGTAAAACAAGGTCTAGTATTCTGAAACCACTATATAGTTTGGGGACACTAGCGCTTCCGAACTGAGGTTTCGAGAGTCTTCTAATCAAAATCGCCCAATAGATTGAACCTTGAAGCAAAATAAATGTCAGTAAAGACAGAGGATAGAGAATGGTTACTAGACTATTCACATCACCAAGCCTATTTTTCAAAAGAAAAAAACAAAACCAAATAGATAGGACGGCTGTGAACTCTCCCAAACAGAGGGACACCAACTCTTTTTTAACTTTCTCTTTTTGTATGCTCATCATTTCCCCCATCTATCTATCATCCTATATCAGAAAAAAGCTATTCGAATCATTTTCTAGTTAACATTTCTCAGAATCAAGCTATTCTAAGCATCGAACAGTTCAATCCCTTTAATATCAATGTAATTCTAAGTTTAGAATTACATTAAAATAAATGTTTTAGACCTATTCTAAGTCTATGATAACCCTAAATTTTAATTTTAGAAGGATTCTAAAGCTAGAATAGCTCTAAAATTACGAGCACCAAGCTATTCGAAACTTAGAAAAACCTTTTCTAAACTTCATGAGCACTTCAATTAACGTTTCTTACAATTTTTCTGATGAGCTTTGAGTTTTTTCAGAGCCCAGTCATAGTGACTGGAGGTACTACTGACAAAGTAGGAACCTAGACTTGTCCCTCCCGTCCACTTATAGAAACCTTTGGTAAAGAGTTGGTCATTGCTGAAGCCTTCCATCAACTCTAAAACCTCTTCATGCGATTGCTCTAGTAGTTTAGTCGCTTCTTCTAAAGATGTTTTCTGGTGCTTCTTCCAAATAGCGACATTCATTTCTCCATAAGTTTTCCAATTATAAGGCTCAGGAAGAAAAGATCGTTCATGTCCCTTTTGATTAGAATAAACCCAGCTCAAAAGTAACTGATGCCATTCATAGAGATGGATCAGAACGTCCCGTAAATTTTTATCTCTTTTCCAGTGAGCTTCTTTTTTCTTTTGGTCTTTTGAAAAATCAAAAGGAGTCTGTAGCTCTTCTTCACTTAACTGAGAAATTAGGAGATTAAGTTTTTCATAGTTTTCCTTAGAGGCTAACACTAGCTCCTCTTTTGTTTTTGGTCTAGGCATAGGTTTTCTCCCTTCGTTTTCTAGTAGGTTAAGGTATTTTCTTACTTCATTATACCATAATCAAAAAGCAGTTCTTCGTTTTACGAAAAACCGCTTTTACGAACTATTTTTTTATGCTTATAGTCACTACTTTACATATAAATCTTTAAAGAGACCATCTACTTCTGCTATCTGATAGAGCAAGTTGGATAGTTCTTGGTAATCTTCTTTTAAACATGAAAGGTGGGCTTGGCCAAATAGAGTAGCCAATTCTTCTTTGAATCTTGCCCCTTTCGGATCATGATCTTTTAAGAACTTACTGAGATAGAGATTTCGAACAGCAGCAAGTTTGAAACTGAAATACTGATGCAATTGTTTTTGCTCGGTATTTAAGCCGTTTTCAGCAACTGCTTTTGCATAGCATTTCAAAACACCGTTTTGACCATTCAGATATCGGGACTTTATAATCTTTGCTGTTTCCTGATAGATTTCAGTCTGACTAGGACTCTTGATCTTCTTAAAATTTCCCCACATGGAGTAGACTCCGCGCTTATAGTCAATACCCTCTGCCTTCCAGGCTTCTAAGATGTCATTAAAAGCAACCTTCATGCAGGCAAAACCAGCTGGATCATGCAAATAGAGGTGCTGATGATCAATGCCATACACGGTTACGAAGTGATCCACACCATAAAGGATTGTGTGATTAGGATTGTAGGTCAGATGGCCCATATCAAGAGGTCCCAGTACGACAGGTCCATTGGACAGAAAGGTTTCTAACTTTCCTTTAATCTCTTCCGAATCTACTTCTGCTTCATCTTTTAGATAGAAGTCTTCATAGTCAAACCCAAGTATTTTTAAGGAATGAGAGATAGAAAGATCTGGCATTTCGTTATCAAAGAATACTAGAGGGTGCTGGTCATCTTCCTTTACAATACTAGCGCCATTTCCCATCGCCATGATTGCCTCTAAAAACTCTGCTTTAAAGTCATAACCATAGCCATCCAGTGCCATTGCCAATGAATAACTATAGCAAAGTGACACATCTCCAAAATACATCTGCATATTTCTGCCTCCTTATCTTCTATGGGACTATTATACCGAGAAAACTATTCTCATGCCCCATAAAATCCAAACAAATAATATGGGGTTTTGTGATCTATAGTCATGAACTTCAACAAGAAAACTGGCTGTTTCTCTCAACAACCAGTTTTCAATTTTTAAGCTAATTCTTGACTGTTTTTCTTATGAAAGAAAAGCGAGACGATAGCCAAAATACCAAAGGCTAAGCCGACATACCAGTAAGGTTGATCTAGGGTCGTTGAACGACCTGATAGATTGACAATACCTCGAAAGAGCATTCCAGCTGTTAGGACTGCAACTGCCGAGTTCCACAAGTTTAGGCTGATTCGTCCTACGTTTGGCATGATTTTCAACAGTAATGCCAGAACGATACCCCCTACTAGAGGGACTGCAAAGAGATAGTGCATATGAAGCGAGGTCTCCCCAAAACTAAAGGACTCGTAGATACGGCTAAATGCAAATAAGAAAATAGTGAGAAGACTATAGCTAACGAGTGTATTTTTGAGGCGTTTGTTTTTGATTTTAGTAACCGATGTATACAATATCACTCACCGCCCTTTCTGATATCTTACTTCCACCTGTAGTCGGTTTATTGATTACCTGACCGTTAAAGTAGAGAGTTGAGGATCCACCACCATCAAGGTTATAGGCTGTCTTCACTCCGTAAGATTTCATCACTTCTGCCATCTGGTAAAGTGATAAGCCTTTGCTTTCAGAGGTACGACCATCCGAAACGACGATGATGTAGTGATTTTCATCGATAATCCCGATGGCAGTACGAGGATTCGATGACATGGCTTGACCGACTTCTGTATTGGTATCAACAGATATTTCTCCATTCTCAACTAGAGACGGACCAAATGCCAGTAGATTGACGACACCGTCCTGAACCAATTGATCGGCTGAAACTTGGTCCTCGTAGATGATTTTAAAGGAGCCGTCCTTGTAAATGGCAAGGTCACCGTTACTAGCATCTTCACGGACACTGTCCCTATAGACAACTCCATTACGTATAACATAACCAGAACTATTGGCTCCATAGTAGTCACCGTTAACTGCTAGAATGGCATTGTTTTCAGCAGCCGTTACAGAGGTTTTAGCTGTGACGTTAGTTCCATAGGAGTTTTGAGCTAAAGCTGTTTTGAGATAATCCGATGAACTAAGGGTTATATCTGCCACATAGACTTGCGTTTCATTGACAGTCTTTTCAGTGAGGGTGACACTGATATTTCCATCTGAATAGCTAGTATCCGTCACTTGAGCATTTTTTGCTGCCTGACTTGCTGCTGCGGTGTTAGAGGTTGAGCCGGTATTAGATACAGTGGAAATCGTTTCAGCGAGTACAAAGGTCTTCAACATCGAATAGGTAAAGGAGCTTGTCAGGAGCAAGCCCAAGACCGAGGCGTATAGATAGGGTTTCTTTAAAACTTTCATAATGGGCTACAAGTCCTTTCTTTGAAAATAAAGCGAGTTTGAACTGTCCAAGAGAGAATAAAGAGCATGATTCCGACAAGTATCTTCGCAATCATCAAATTGACTCCAAGACCTGAATTAAAGAGACGAATCAGGATGGTGTCTAGGATAAAGAGACCAACTGCTAGTCCAAAATAGCCTGATCCTGTTTTAAAACTGCTCGCCTTGTTCTTAAAGACCAATTTTTTGTTGGTAGAAAAGTTAAAGATGGAGCTAGTCACACGTGCCAAACCATTTGAGAGGAGAACACGAAGACCTGTCGGAATAAAGCTCAAGCATAGAATAGAGAGAGCGTAGACCACATAATCTACGATAAAACTACTAAAAGACGAGAGCGCAAACTTTAAAATATTTTTATAAATCATCAAGCCATCCCGAATAGGTCGGAAGTGAGAAGCCTCATTGTCGTTGATATAGACTGTTTCAATCGGAACTTCTAAGATTGGGTAGGCTTGGCTTGCTTCGAGGAGCATGTTCATCTCGTATTCATACCGTTGTCCTTCTACCTTGAGCATAAAAGGGATCATATCCGTTGAAAAGGCACGTAATCCTGTCTGTGTGTCGGATACAGCGACACCTGTCTGCAGTTTAAACAAGATACGAGTCAAGCTGTTTCCAAAACGACTACGTAAGGGAACCTTGCCATTAAAGGCACGGACACCAAGGACAAGTGTATTAGGATTTTCATTTGATTTGGTCAAGCTACGAAAGATGTCCCAGATCCTATGTTGGCCATCTGAGTCAGCTGTGACCACAGTTCCAGGCATGTTAAGTGACTGAATGTACTCAAAGGCTGTTTTCAGAGCTTGACCTTTTCCTTGATTGACCTGGTGGTGAAGCACCGTCGCAAAATCCTCTGCTTGAGCAAAAATGTCTTGGCATTCTGCTGAACTTCCATCATCAATGACAATGATGTAAAAATTGCTCCTGTTGTGAATCTTTTCAATCAATTTGATGAGATTGTAGTCAGGTTCGTAAGCTGGAATAACTAGATAGTTCATATTTACACCTCTTTCTTTGATGATTGGAAAAGTATACAGATAAATGCTTAAAAATTCCTTATACTTAAATTAAAGTAAAATCACTTTTATTGTTTTTCTTAAAAATCCCTGATTCCAAAAAAAGAAAAACTCTGTATAAGGTGCCTTCTACAGAGTTAGTTTTGCATCTTTATAAAATGTCAGAAAATTAACTAGTCCTTGATTACTGGTATCCAGAGTTCCATTTGATAGTCAGGTGACGACATGTCTCCTTCAGTATAGACTTCAAAGTCTGGCGCTCCTGAGTGGCGATAACCAGTTTCTGGGAAAAAAATTTCTAGAACATATTTCCAAGCATGTTGGATGCTTGTTGGTATAGCCCCATTGACTGGTACGATAGCATATTCAGCTTCAGATATGTCTTTGATTGACAGACCCAATTCTTCTGCTTTAGCTTTATCCGTCACATCATAGGCAGCCATATAGTTGATAATTTCGCCTTCTTTGACATCCGAGCAGACACCAAAGGATTGGCCACTGCCCAGACTTTCTAGGCTTTCTAAGCTATGATTGGCATAGAGCTGCTCCCATGCAGACGGACACTGGCTATTGTCAATTGCTTCCAATAGGACTCCCGCTACAGTAAAAGCGGCTTTCTTTTGAATCTTGATATCCATGTTCTTTCCTCCTGTAATCTTTAAGGATAATTGAAGTCTAGGAAAGACCCGATAAGGTTTTCCATTTCGAACTTCTGAGGGGGTTGCACCATGGAATTTCTTAAAAGCTGCGCTGAAGGCATCCGCAGACTCATAGCCATATTTTAGTGCTATATCAATGACTTTCTCAGTAGTTTCCCGCAAGTCTGTCACAGCTTCTGACAGCCTGCGATTGCGCAAATATTCTGCCAAGGTCATATCTGCCATGATGGAAAAGAGTCTGCTAAAAAGAGGATAAGAATAGCCTGATAGCTGCTGAAATCTTTTCATATCCACTTCTCCAGTCAGCTGCTCCTCCAAATAATCCATGGTTTGGTTGAATTGATGCATCATATTCGTTTCTTCTTACCTCCACAAGATACAAAAGTCCTTAAAAGCAAAGTGAAAATAGAAAAATTGACGCTAGAGCTTCTAGTCCTAGAAATTTTTTCTTTTTCGAACAGCTTTTAGGTCGTGTTCAATTCTATCTATAGTCTATCAGATATCAGATACTTCCGCCCTAGAATCTTTGTACAAGATCTAAAGGTGTAAATTTCTATAACTTATCCTTTAATTTCTCAACAAAGAGATAAGCTGCTGGGCAGGTCAAGGTGTTCTTAATCGTCAAATGGTTGATTTGATGAATCTTCTTACGATCTGTATGGGGAAATTCCCGGCAGGCCTTTGGACGAACATCATAGATAGAACAGAGATTGTCTCCACCTAGAAATGGACAGGGCATAGATTTAAAAACCTTGTCACCGTCTTCGTCCACCTGAAGGAATTCCGCTTCAAAAGCTGGTAATTTCATCTTAAAGTACTTAGCAATACGAGTAATATCTGCTTCCTTGAAGTCAGGTCCCAAGGTCTTACAACAGTTAGCGCAGGCAGTGCAATCAATCTCAGAAAAAACTTCTTCGTGAATTTGCTGGGCTATCTTATCTAAGTTTTTAGGAGGTTTTTTCTTTAGATTGGCTAAGACTTTTCGGTGCTCCTTTTGCTTTTGCAAGGCTATTTGGTGATAGTACTCAATATCAATTTCTTTAAACATAGTTTCTTTCTAATACAAGTGTTTTTGTCTATTATACCATAAGTTATTTTTCATTTTTGAGTATTGCACATAAAAAGCCCTTCGGAAAAATCCGAGGGGCTAGAAACGTTGTTAAATCAACGATAATTTTTCAAGTTATCTATTAAAAATAATCATTAATCCTATCTTCAAACCAGTTTCTTCTCCTAGCTCTAGATAATTCCAAGTTAATAGAAAATTTTCCAACTGTAAATGCACTATATAGACAAATCACAAATTTTTCAAACCAATTCATTTCTTCGATATATTGTTTAAAGCAAAGATAACAATAATGTTCTTGTAACGGCTCTAATGCTTTTATACGTTCCCTATTATTATCGGCATATTTTTCATTTATTTCATGATAACGTTTTGAAAAATCAGGATCATGTTCAATTTCGTCATCAAATGTTGCCATTGCAAAATCTAACGAACTAATATAATACCCCTCTATCAGTGCTCGTCTAGAAAAAACAATTAATGCTATGAATGCAGCGATTAAAGCGAGAACACCTCCGACCATATCCCAAAATTCAGAGGCATAAAAATTTCCAGAGATTAGATAGTTAAAGCCGAAAAGAATAGCCACAAAAAGAATTATCCATAATAAACCTTTAGCGATAAAATCCGTTCCAAATGATCTACGTTCCCATTTTTGCTTAATCTTCAAGTTTATCTCCTTTTTTGAGGTCTATTATATTTTATCATACAATCAACTAGATATCTACCAACTCATGATACGCTCCCATATTCGGTAATGGAATAATACTAAAATACAAATCTGAGTAAGTTTCAAACCATTTATTCAGCTTGTTATAGGCTGGCGACTGACTAACAAATAATATACGTTGACAAGCTCCAGTCAAAAAAGCACTAAGGGGAAGAGTCCCAAAGTGCTTTTTTATAGCTTTACAGCCTCTAATCAAATAAAGAGCTTATTTTTTCAAGTTGTAGAATGATTTCAATCCACGGTATTCAGCAACTTCACCAAGTTGATCTTCGATACGAAGCAATTGGTTATATTTAGCAATACGGTCTGTACGTGAAAGTGAACCAGTCTTGATTTGACCTGCGTTAGTTGCAACTGCGATGTCAGCGATTGTTGAATCTTCAGTTTCACCTGAACGGTGTGATACAACGGCAGTGTAACCAGCTTCTTTCGCCATTTCGATAGCGTCGAATGTTTCAGTAAGAGTACCGATTTGGTTAACTTTGATAAGGATTGAGTTAGCAGCACCTTCTGCAATACCTTTTTCAAGGTAAGAAGTGTTTGTTACGAAGAAGTCGTCACCAACCAATTGAACTTTACCACCAAGACGTTCAGTAAGAGCTTTCCAACCGTCCCAGTCGTTTTCGTCCATACCATCTTCGATAGTGATGATTGGGTATTTGTTTACCAATTCTTCAAGGTAGTCGATTTGTTCTGCAGCAGTACGTACAGCAGCTCCTTCACCTTCGAATTTAGTGTAGTCGTAAACTTTGCGTTCTTTATCGTAGAATTCTGATGAAGCACAGTCAAATCCGATAAATACGTCTTTACCAGGAACATATCCAGCAGCTTCAATCGCAGCAAGGATAGTTTCAACTCCATCTTCAGTTCCTTCGAAACGAGGAGCGAATCCACCTTCGTCACCTACGGCAGTTTCCAAACCACGTGATTTAAGGATTTTCTTAAGAGCGTGGAAGATTTCAGCACCCCAACGAAGAGCTTCTTTGAATGTTGGTGCACCAGCAGGTACGATCATGAATTCTTGGAAAGCGATTGGAGCGTCAGAGTGAGAACCACCGTTGATGATGTTCATCATTGGAGTTGGAAGAACTTTAGTGTTGAATCCACCAAGGTAGCTGTAAAGTGGGATTTCAAGGTAGTCAGCAGCAGCACGAGCTACAGCGATAGACACACCAAGAATTGCGTTTGCACCCAATTTACCTTTGTTAGGAGTACCGTCAAGTGCGATCATAGCACGGTCGATAGCTTGTTGGTCACGTACATCGTAGCCGATGATTGCTTCAGCGATGATGTTGTTTACGTTGTCAACAGCTTTTTGTGTACCAAGACCACCGTAACGAGATTTGTCACCGTCGCGAAGTTCAACTGCTTCGTGTTCACCAGTAGAAGCTCCTGATGGAACCATACCACGTCCGAAAGCACCTGATTCAGTATAAACTTCTACTTCAAGTGTTGGGTTACCGCGTGAGTCTAGGACTTCGCGAGCGTAAACATCAGTAATAATTGACATTTTTTACTCTCCTTTGAGTTAAATTTTTTACACCTCTATGATACCTTAAAAACAAGTGTTTTTCAAGAAAAAACGTTATCTTTGTGCAAATTTTCCTTAACTTTATAAAGTAATCGCTTTCTTTTATCTGTTTTCTTGCGATTTTTGTGATATACTGTTTTTATGACAGATTTATCAAAACAACTACTAGAAAAAGCTCATGGTGGGCCGAAATTAAACCCAGATGAACAACGCCGCTATCTCGGAACTTTTGAGGAAAGAGTTCTTGGCTACGCTGATATCAGTACTGCCAATAGTCCTGAATTAGAACATGGATTTTTCTCTATTTTAGAAAGCTTTCAAGAAAAGGTAGAGGCACTTTTTGTGAAGATCTCTCCAAATATAGAGTTTGACAAACAGGTATTTTACTTAAAACAAGCAAAGGAAAGCAACTGTCAGGCGACTATTGTTTCAGACGATCATATCACCTCTCCTTTCGGTCTTGTCATTCATACAAATGAACCTGTTCAAGTAGATGAAAAGGACCTCAGACTTGCTTTCTCAAGCCTCTGGGAAGAGAAAAAGGCAGAGGTTCCTAAAAAATCTATCTGGAAAAAATGGTTTGGTTAATGGTTTCTCAAATTTAACAAACGACCAATATTAGTAGCTGTGTGCTCCAAATAGAGACTTGCATTTTTCAGACTGTCTTCTAAAGGCTCACTTTTCTCTAAAATGGAAAAGGCTGCTTGTATATTTTCGAATGGTAGGGGAGGCAAATCGTCAACAAGACTACCACAAATAGCAATAACAGGAACTCCGCTAGGGGTTCTTTTTGCTACACCAATAGGAGCTTTTCCAGCAAAGCTTTGACTGTCCAGTCTGCCTTCTCCAACGATAACCAAGTCAGCCCCTGCAACTTTCTTGTCAAAGTCAATCAAATCCAAGCAAGTATCAATCCCAGATACGATACAGGCCTCAGCAAAGGCACATAGCCCAGCAGCAATCCCACCACCAGCTCCTGCTCCCTTCAGAGATAGGGTTGAAGGCGAGAATTTTTCATAAAACTCCTGTATGGCAAAATCTACAGTTTCAAATAAACTGGGATCCAAGCCCTTTTGTTTTCCAAATGTATAGGTTGCCCCTTGATGACCACATAGAGGGCTCACAACATCTGCTAAAATGCGGATTTTCACATCTTCAGGAATCCTATACAACTCGCTGTCTGAAACTGACTTGAACTCAAGCAAAGTCTGACCACAAGCTGGCAATTCCTTTCCATTCTTATCATAAAAACGATAACCTAAACCCGCAGCAATGCCTATCCCACCGTCATTACTAGCCGTACCACCAACGCCGACATAGATATCTTTCATCCCTTGATCAATGAGATGGCGGATTAATTCTCCGATACCGCGAGTTTGGATGTGGAGAGGGTTTCGTTTCTCCTGCGGAATCTTTCCAAGACCAACCAAGTCAGCAACTTCGAAGAGCGCTATTTGATCTTTTTGAAAGTAGCGCATGGATTCTTTTGAGCCAAAAGGTCCAGTGAACTCTTGCCATTTTTCTTCTAGGTCAAGAGAATGTCGGATAGCGTCTACAGTTCCTTCCCCGCCATCACCTACAGGGCAAAGCAGACATTCTATATTTGCTATCGATTTTTGGAATCCTCTTTTTATAGCTTGAGCGACCTCTTCTGCCGTCAAACTTTCTTTAAAAGAATCGGGTGCAATTACAATTTTCATAGTTCCTCTCATTCTAAGAAATCAATCAAACGTAGAACTTCTAAAAGATCCCTCGTATCTACATGACAAGCTATCTCTGTTTTTACGACCTCTTTGGCACAAAATGCAATACCACGTCCTGCTGACTTTAACATCAAGAGGTCATTGGCACCATCACCGATGGCAATCGTTCTTTCTTTGGGAAGTCCTAATTCCTTTCTCCATCTCTCAAGAGTGGCTTGTTTTTCTTGGGCTGTAACAATTTCACCAACTGATTTTCCTGTTAAAAAACCGTCTTTGACTTCTAACTGGTTGGCAGAGAAATAGGAGATACCAAGGGATTTTGCTAATCTCTCAACTATTGGTGCAAATCCACCAGACACTAGACCGACTAGAATACCCTTCTTTTGAAGTATGGAGATAAATTCTTGAGCATTCTTGGACAGATGAATGGATTTGAAGACAGTATCAAAGACCGAAACCGGAAGACCTTCTAACAAAGCCACTCTCGCTCGTAAACTTGTTTCAAAGTCCAGTTCACCTCGCATTGCCTGGCTTGTAATCTGCGATATTTCTTCTTCGCAACCTGCTTCTTTTCCTAAAAGATCAATCACTTCTTCTGCTATCAGGGTGCCGTCAACGTCCATGACACACAAGCCTTTTACTTGAGACATAAACTTTCCTTTCTAAACAGCCCAAAAATCGTATGAAAGAATCATACGATTTTATCTATTAGTTGACTAAACTATGGTACAAGTCCAGGTAAGATTTGCAGGCTGTATCCCATGAGAAATCGCATTCCATAGCTTGTTTTTGTAGATTTCTCCAAACGTCTGGCTGGTTCTTATAAACATCCAAGGCTGTTTGGAAACTCCAGTTAAGCCAATAAGGTGTTAAATTATCAAAGCTAAATCCAGTACCAGTTCCTTCGATTGGATTGAAGGATTGAACTGTATCTCTTAGTCCACCAACCTCATGAACCAATGGTAGAGTTCCATAGCGCATCGCCATCATTTGAGACAAACCACATGGTTCAAAACGACTCGGCATGAGGAAGAGATCACAAGCTGCGTAGATTTCTTGAGCAAGTTTGACGTCAAAAGTGATATTTGCTGATAGCTTGTCTGGATAGACTTGTGCAAACCAAGAGAAAGAATGTTCAAAAGCTGGGTCACCTGTTCCTAAAAGGACTATTTGAACGTCCTCCTGTAAGAAACGATGCAAGCTTTCTACAACAACATCAAAACCTTTTTGGCGCGTCAAACGAGAGACAATCCCAACTAGAGGAACATCTGCTCGTACAGGTAACCCAACTCTCTCTTGCAATTTTGCTTTGTTTTGAGCTTTTCCAGACAAATCTTCTTTATCAAAATGATAGTCTAAAAGTGGGTCTGTTTGAGGATTATAAAGATCTGCGTCAATACCATTAACAATACCTGAAACCTTACCTGACTCCATGCGAAGAATCTGGTCCAAACCGCAACCAAACTGACTGGTCATAATCTCGTGCGCATAGCTAGGGGAAACGGTTGAGACACGATCCGCGTAGAGAATACCTGCTTTCATCCAGTTGAGACAATCATTCCAGCGAAGCGTTCCATCAGCATAGCGTTCAAATCCAACACCGAACAAATCCCACAACATTCCTTCAGAAAATTGACCTTGGAATTCCAAATTGTGAATGGTTAAAACGGTTCTGATTCCTTGATAAGCTTGAATCCAATGGTACTTTTCTTTTAACAAGAAGGGAATCATGGCTGTGTGGTAATCATGAACATGGAGAAGGTCAGGGATAAAGTCGATGCACTCCATGGCCTCAAGAGCAGCCAGTTGGAAAAAGGCAAAGCGTTCACCATCGTCAAAATCACCGTATACATGACCACGGAAGAAATAATATTGATTATCAATGAAGTAGAAAGTAACGCCATTCAAAACCGTTTTCTTAATACCACAGTACTGTCTACGCCATCCTACACTAACTTCAAAGTGGAGAACATCCTCGATCTGGTCACCGAACTTAGCTTCTACCATATCATAATAAGGCAAGAAAACTGCAACTTCGTGCCCCGCTTTTACAAGTGATTTGGGAAGTGCGCCAATGACATCGCCCAAACCACCTGTTTTTGAAAAGGGTGCTCCTTCTGCCGCTACAAATAAAATTTTCATGAATAAATGTCCTCTGTTACTGTTTCACCCTTCTTCACTACAACTGGATGTTCTGCTGTGCCTCGAATGACAACACCGTCCGCAACCTCAACTCCTTTGTCTAGAATTGCATATTCAACCTGGGCACCTTGCCCAATCACAACACGAGGGAATAAAATGCTGTCCTTCACCACACTATCTTTGTGAACATAAATGTTACGAGATAGGACTGACTGAACTACTTCACCCTCAATGATACTACCAGAAGCAAACTGAGAAGTACTTACTTTTGAAGTATTCGCATAATAGGTTGGTTCTTCATTCTTAACTTTTGTATAAATCTTTTGATTTGGTGAGAAGAGAGAATAGAACTTTTTAGATTCAAGCATATCAATATTTGCTTGATAATAGGACTGAACAGAATGAATGTTTGCTAAGTAACCTGTGTATTCGTAAGCAAAAGCTCCTTCTTTTACAGCTAAATCGCGAAGAACATAGCGCAACTTTTCAGGATATTCCTTCTGAGCCTCTTCTTCAAGTCGTTCAATCAACCAAGGAGTGTCCACAACAAAGATATCTGTAGACATGTTGAAGAGTTCATCTGTAGATTTATTATCAAAGAGTTTGTGCGAACGAACATGGTCAGTTTCATCGATTTCCAAGATAGCATTCACATCTGAAATGTCTTTCTTTGGAAGTTTCTTATATACAACTGTGATCGGACCATTTGTTGTATTGTGTAGGTGGAAGACTTGATTCAAGTCAATATTCACCAGCACATCGCAGTTAATCGAAACGGTTTGGTTTGAACCTGAACGTCTCAAGTAGGTGAGAAGCTGTTGGTAATACTCTTTTCCAACTGTACTGCTTTCAACACGAGTATTGTAAATTCCTAGATAGTAGTGACTTAGAAGGGTTGACAAGCCCCACTCACGACCTGAACGGATATGGTCGAAAACTGAGCTGATATTATCTTGTTGGAAAATACCAAAGATACTACGAACACCTGCATTTGCAAGACTGGAAAGGGGGAAGTCAATCAAACGGTATTTCCCACCGAAAGGCAAGCTAGCCACCGGACGGTGTTCTGTTAACGTTGACATATCATGAAAACCAACTGTGTTTCCTAAAATGGCTGAATATTTATCAATCTTCATCTGTTGCTACCCCCACTACTTCATTGTATCCTACTACTTGTACTTCGTCCGTTCCGTCAATCTCTACGCCGTCAGCAATAATGGCACCCTCACCAATGATAGCACGAGTAATCTTTGCGCCATGGCCAATAATAGCTCCGCTCATGATGACAGAATCAACGACCTCAGCGCCTTCACGTACTTGTGCTTCTGTTGAAAGAATCGAACGTTTTACAGTTCCATCTACAAAACAGCCATCCACGACCAATGAATCTTCAACGTGTGCATGCGCACCAAAGTAGTTTGGTGGTGAAATCAAGTTTCTAGAGTAAATTTTCCACTGACGATTGCGACTATCCAAGGCGTTTTCTGGTGAAATGTACTCCATATTAGCTTCCCAAAGTGACTCAATCGTACCAACATCTTTCCAGTAGCCATTAAATTCATAAGCATAGACACTTTCACCAGACTCGAGATAGTTAGGGATAACGTTCTTACCAAAGTCCGACATATCCACATTACTCTTTTCAGCAGCAACAAGCATATTGCGAAGCCGTTTCCAGTCAAAAATATAAATCCCCATAGAAGCCTTTGTAGACTTAGGTTGAGCAGGTTTTTCTTCGAATTCAACGATACGGTTATTGGCATCTGTATTCATGATACCGAAACGGCTAGCTTCTTTGAGCGGTACGTCTAGGACAGCTACTGTCAAACTGGCATTATTATCCTTATGGGACTGAAGCATATCATCGTAGTCCATCTTGTAGATGTGGTCACCAGAAAGAATCAAAACATACTCAGGATTAACACTGTCGATGTAGTCAATGTTTTGGTAGATAGCGTGACTAGTCCCTTCAAACCAACGGTTTCCTTCGCTGGCTGAATAAGGTTGTAAAATAGAGACACCTGAATTGATACCATCCAATCCCCAGCTAGAACCATTTCCGATATGGTTATTCAAAGCAAGAGGTTGGTATTGCGTAATCACACCAACATTATGGATTCCAGAGTTTGCACAGTTGGAAAGAGCAAAGTCAATGATACGGTAGCGCCCACCGAATTGCACTGCCGGTTTGGCAATGCTTTGAGTGAGTTTTCCGAGACGTGTTCCTTGCCCACCCGCAAGGATCAAAGCTAGCATTTCATTCTTCATTTTCTACTCCTTTATAAAGACATGTGAACGTTAAAATCGAAAGAAGGTCGGAAGTCAAACTTTTTTATAAAAATAATAGGAAATCCATTTCTCTTGTGTTTAAGTCCAATACAAGTACATCCGTTTTTAAAATCTAAAAAATTATAATCAACAGCTCATTATTCTTTTTTCTTAGCTGGTTTCAAACGACGCTTGATCTTCCAGATGCTTGCTCCCATGGCAGGCAAGGTAAAGGTCAAAGTCTGCTCATAATCTTTCCATAAGCCTTCTTGAGTCTGAACTGTTTGATTGTGCTCTTTCCACACACCTCCCCATTCTTCTAATTCTGTATTCCAAACTTCTTCGTAAATACCTGCAACAGGTAAACCAATCGTAAAGTCCTTACGTTCAACTGGTGCCATGTTAAAGACACAGACTAACATTTCGTCCTTCTTGCCCTTACGAATAAAGGAGAGAACACTCTGATCTCTATTATCAGCATCGATAATCTCGATACCGTCATAACTAGTATCAATTTCCCACAGACAACGATGGTCTTTATAGAATTGATTCAGTTGTGAAGTGAAATGCTTCATCTTGGCATTCATCGGATCTTCTAGATTAGACCACTCCAACTGCTCCTCAGACTTCCACTCGAGGAATTGCCCGTACTCACTACCCATGAACAAGAGTTTCTTACCTGGATGACAAATTTGATAGGTGTAAAGATTGCGCAAACCAGCGAACTGATTGTAGCGATCTCCCCACATCTTATGCATCATACTCTTCTTACCATGAACTACCTCATCATGTGAGAAAGGTAGGAGATAGTTTTCATTGAAAACATACATAAAGCTGAAAGTCACAAGATTAAAGTCATACTTGCGATAAATCGGATCTTCCTCGTAGAAACGGAGAATATCGTTCATCCAGCCCATATTCCATTTATAGTCAAAGCCAAGACCACCCATTTCTTTCATGCCAGTAATCTTTGTCGCTGATGAACTTTCTTCTGCAATCATCATGATATCTGGATGAGCTAACTTAATCACTGTGTTCAACCGTTGAAGGAAATAATAACCCTCATAGTTAAGGTTTCCACCGTCTTTGTTTGGAGTCCAAGGAGCATTATCATAATCTAGATACAGCATATTGCTCACTGCATCGACCCGAATACCATCTAAGTGGTAAAAATCAATCCAAAATTTAATACTTGAAATCAAGAAAGACTGGACCTCGTTTTTCCCGAGGTCAAAATTCAGCGCACCCCATCCGTAGTTATGAGCCTTGTTGTGGTCTTGGTATTCAAAAGTTGGTGTTCCATCATAATATGCCAACGCATCATCATTAATAGTGAAATGGCCTGGCACCCAGTCTACGATAACACCGATGTTATTTATATGACATTCTTCAACGAAATCTTGGAACTCCTCAGGTGTACCATAGGAATGTTCAAAAGCAAAGTAGCCCATAAGCTGATAGCCCCAGCTCAATCCAAGTGGATGAGCCATTAAAGGCATGAACTCAATATGTGTATAGTTCATCTCAACCAAGTATGGAATCAACTCGTCCTTCAGTTGCGAAAAAGTATAGGGACTACCATCTGGATTTCTCTTCCAAGATCCTGCGTGGGCCTCGTATATATTAACTGGTCTCTCGAAAAATCCCAAACGTTTGCGACGTGCTAGCCAAAGACCATCTTTCCATTTCTTTTCACGGATATTGGTCAGAACTGCTCCTGTACCCGGTCTAGCTTCAAAATAAACTGCCAACGGATCAATCTTCATAATCTGGTGACCATTAGCACGCGTGATATGATATTTATAAATCTGACCTTCCTGAGCCTGACTGGTAAAGACTTCCCAAACACCTGCTTCATTACGAACCATAGGAATTTGATTCTCAACCCAATTAGTAAAATCCCCAACTAGATGAACTGCTTGTGCATTTGGTGCCCAAACCCTAAAGGTATAGCCTATTTCTCCGTTTTTCTCCTCTCTATGCGCTCCTAAATAATGCTGGAGGTGAAAGTTTTCACCTGTAGTAAAGGTTCTTAATGCTTCTTGATTATTCATTCAATCCCCTTTCTTTTGTAAGCGTTTTCTATAATTCTATTATACACTCTTTTAAGATAACTTTCAAGTAATTTACGAAGGAAATCATATTTTTTTATGAAAGCCTTCAAAAAATTACCTAGCATTTTAAAAAAGATATCCAGAAAATAGAACACGAAACAATTTCCATATATTTTTTTATTATAATACCAGAATATTCGTTTTTTATCAATTTTCTACTGTATTTTTTTGAAAAAAACAAAACCAGGAAGTATTTTTCCTGATTTTATAGATTATCTCACATCAAAAACAACGGATTTAACATTTGTCATCGCTTCGATACTATATTTAATTCCTTGAACTCCTGCACCAGAACCTTTTACACCAAGGAATGGGAAATTATCTGGTCCACGTTGTGTTTTATTGTTAATATGAACGGTACCAACTTCAAGTTTTTCAGCAATTTCAAATGCCTTCTTAAAGTCATTTGTAAAGACTGAAGATTGAAGACCGAATTCTGATTCATTAGCAATTTCAAGTGCTTCATTAGCATCTGCAACTCGAATAATTGGGAGAACAGGTCCAAATGGTTCTTCCCAGGCTAATTTCATATCTCTTGTGACATAATCAAAAAGTCCTGGCCAAATGAGATTATTCTCACGTTTGATTGGGCTGAGTGCTTTGGCTCCTTTTTCCTGAGCATCTTCAATCAATCCCCAGATGAAATCAGCTGAAGCATTATCAATAACAGGTGTGATATCTGCATTGTCAAATGGATCCCCGACTGTTAACTTAGCAACTTCAGCTTGGAGCAATTCAGCCAATCTGTCTGCTACGCTTTCCACAACCAAAACACGTTTGATAGCGGTACAACGTTGACCAGAGTAGCTAAAGGCACCACCTACGATTTGCTTAGCTGCATTTTCTAAATCTGCATCTTCTAAGACAATTGCTGCATCTTTCCCACCAAGCTCCAGCATAATCGGGCGCATACCGGCTAAACGACCAATACGCTCCCCAATCGGTGTTGAACCCGTAAAGTTAATGAAATTCACTTCCTTGTGTTCGATGATGTAGTCTCCGATTTCAGAACCACGTCCAGTGATGGTGTTAAAGACACCTGCTGGGATTCCGGCTTCGTCAAATGCTTTAGCCAACAAGAGACCAGAAATAGAGCCTTGTGTTGGTGGTTTGAACATAACGACATTTCCTGCAATCAAAGCCGGAGCAATCTTAGATCCAGAAAGGTTTACTGGATAGTTAAATGGCGCGATAGCTAAAACGACACCAACTGGCTCACGACGAACAACGGCTAGCTTGTTTTTACTTGCAGCTTCAAAACCGCCACCCTCCATTGCTTGTCCAGTGATACGGAGACCTTCCTCAGCAGCAAAACGAATCAATTCTGCTGTACGTACTACTTCTCCAATGGCTGCTTTAATTCCTTTTGCAACCTCTTTGGCAAGAATGGTACCAATTTTTTCTTTATCACGTTCTAAAATGTCTGCTGTCTTATGTAAATAGGCTGCACGCTCAACGGGTGCTAAATCACGCCATGCTGGTAGAGCTGCACGCGCAGCTTTCATCGCCTCATCTACTTCAGCCTGACTCATAGCAGGTACTGTACCCAGCTTTTCCTGATTGATGGGAGAATAGATGGCAATTTCATTCTCTGATGATTTCCATTTTCCATTCACTAAATTCTGATAATTTGTCAAATTCTCTTCCTCCTGAAAATGATTAAACCTTATTTTATCAAATTTTCAGAAAATTACAACCCCTTTTTGGAAAATATTGATATTTTTTTCACAAACTTGACTCTTCAAATTATTTGAAATTTATTCCTATTAGATATTGGTTTTTCAACAAAAATCAAAAAAGGTCTAGTTTTAACTAAACCTTTTTGCTGCATTTACTATGAAAGTACCTTCAAGACTGCAACGCTGATATCATCAATCACATTAGACTCTTTAGAACGACTATTGGACACCAGCATTTCAAGGTTTCCTGCATTTTCAAAGTAGAAGGAAGTTCCTTTAGCATTGAATACCACCAATAAGTGCTCTGCTCCACCGTGAATCTCGTAAACAATCCACCCACTATTTTCAGCAGCTGTATGGACAAAGACATGACGATAAACTTCTTCGTATGTAGGATAAGAGAAAGCACGCCTTTGTGTTTTTAGGCGAATAATCTGGCGAATAAAGTCAATGCTCTCTTGTCTCTCATTGATTAAATCCCAGTTGACCTGGTTGACACTATCTGGAGCATTGTAGCTGTTCATGGCCCGTTCTCTATCTGCCGCAGTCAGCTCGCCATTTTCTCCAGTAGCAAGGAGTTTGGTGCGGCCAAATTCTTGCCCCAGCTCTATAAAGGACATCCCTTGCATAAGAATGCTCATGGCTGTTGCTGTCTCAACCTGACGCATAATCTTATCTGAACTGTGATCTGGATGAAGGGTTACTAACAAATCATGCAAGTTGTAATTATCATGGGCTTCTACATAGTTAAGAACTTGGTTTGGACTAAGATATGAGCCCAACTCTCGGCTACCAAGAATAGCTTTGGCTACAATCGGTTCTGTAGCTGCACCACTAACAAATCCTGCCTTGATTGAACCATAAACTTCTCCTCCTTTGATGGCATCACGCTGATCATCATTGAAGAATCCAATATTTGGCATCTGGTAGGCATTGTCCTTCTTGGCCTTGTCATAAGGTGCAAGACCGGTCCCCATATCCCAACCTTCTCCATAGGTGATAATACGTGGATCAACTTCATCAAGTGCCCAACGAATTGCCTGCATGGTTTTGACATCGTGAATTCCCATCAAGTCAAAACGGAAACCGTCAATATTGTATTCTTTCACCCAATAAAGGAGTGAGTCAATCATATACTTGCGGTACATTTCGTGTTCGCTTGCGGTTTCATTTCCAACACCTGTGCCGTTTTGGAAGGTTCCATCTGGATTCATACGATAGTAATAATCAGGAACAGTTGTTTGGAAAGGTGCATCGACCGTTGAAAAGGTATGGTTGTAAACGACATCCATAATGACACCGATTCCCGCATCATGATATGCCTGAATCATGGTCTTGAGGTCTCGAATAACCTGTCCAGGATCATTTGGGTTACTAGAGAAACTTGGTTCTGGCGCATTGTAGTTTTGAGGGTCATAACCCCAGTTATAGGTTACATTTCCGTCCTCGTCGTATTCCTTATGGCGATCAAAGATTGGTTGGAGCTGAACATAATTACAGCCGAGTTCTTTGATATAGTCAAAGGCTGTTGCTTGCCCATACTGATTAACCGTTCCAGTCTGGGCAGCCCCAAGGAAAGTTCCTCGAAGATTTTCTGGAACTCCAGATGTCGGCGATTTTGTAAAATCACGAATGTGCATCTCACAGATAACGGCTTTACATGGATTTTCCAAACGCCAAGGAGCGTCTGTCCCATGTTTGACTTTAAATCCTTCTACTTGTCTATCTTGCTGAGAGAGGATTACGGAACGTTTTCCATCAGGACTTGTAGCGATAGTGTATGGGTCTCGTGTCAAGGTCTGGTGGTGCGGAAACTCAATCTGATACTGATAGGCTTTACCTGCAAGATTTTCATCCAGGTCTACACTCCAAACACCAATGGTATTGTATTTATGACTGTATGAATAGCTATTCCCTCGCTTTAGATTAAAGGTTTTCCAAATCGGCGCGTCGTTACTTGTATTTTCATAAACGACCACTTGGACTGCTGTAGCGGTTGGAGCCCAGAGTTTAAAGCTTGTCTGGTAGTCTGAGATACTATAACCTAACTCTCCTTGATATCCCCAATGATGATCGAAACTTTCACTGTGAAAGGCTTTATCAAAAGCAAACGGGTTTCGATCTTTATAGCAAGGACTTGCAATAGCTGGATTTTCAGAATAATAAACCGTCTCATCACCATCTAATATCCAAACCTCAGTCAACAGTGGATAATAGTTAAACCGTAGGAGATAGTCTTTTGTTTTTCCATCAATTTCGACAGAAAAGGTCAAAGTATCGAGCGTTTCTGCACTTGTAACTGTAAAGGAGAATTTTGCTCCAAAATAATCATTTTCATAATACAAATTTTCTTTAACATCTGCCTGTTTTCTACTGAATGAACAAGCATCATAATCCCCGTTCTTTCGGTGAAAATGGATGACTACAGGGTATCTATACATTTCTTTTCCTAATTCCTAATTTTAATTTTTAAGTCATGCTGAAGAATTTAACGGGAATTTCAGCACAATAGAGAATAGCTTTAATAGATATAAAAACACATCAGGAGAGATAGTTCCAGACTATCTGACATCTATTTTTCAACTATTCTTTACAAACTTTCTAGCCAGGCCTCATCTCGAACTTCGATACCAAGTTCTTGTGCTTTTTGGAGCTTGCTTCCTGCATCTGCTCCTGCTACGACAAGATTCGTTTTCTTAGATACACTGCCTGTTACCTTAGCTCCCAGACTTTCGAGTTTGCTTTTTGCTTCTGAGCGCGTGAGACGTTCCAATTTTCCAGTTAGTACAACTGTCAAACCTGACAAGGGCACATCCACTACTACTGTCTGTCCTTTGTAGTCCAGATTAACTCCAGCTTCTTTCAACTCGTCTAAGAGAATCTTAGACCCTTCTGTAGCAAAGTAAGTCTGAAGACTTTGCGCAATTACACTACCCAAGCTTTCTATACTTGCCACTTCCTCTGGATCAGCTTGAGCTAGATTTTCAATAGAGTGGAAATGTTGGAGCAAGAGTTGGCTAGCCTTGCTTCCGACATGGCGAATTCCCAGACCAAACAAGAGGTTTTCAGCAGAGTTTTCCTTGGATGCTTGAATGGCCTGATACAGTTTAGAAGCAGACTTTTCCTTGACACCTTCTAAAAGGAGGAAATCATCTTCTTTCAAACGGTAAATATCTGCCACATCCTTAACCAGATTAGCAGCAAAAAGCTTTTCGACGATAGATGGACCAAGTCCTGTAATATTCATGGCGTCTCGAGAAGCAAAGTGAATCAAGCCTTCCATGATTTGGGCAGGACAACGAGGATTGATACAACGAAGAGCCACTTCATCTTCAAAATGAAGCAACTGACTGTCACAGCTCGGACAGTTAGTCGGAATATCTAGTTTCTCTTCAGAAACACGCTTGGACTCTACCACACGCAAAACAGCAGGGATGATATCTCCAGCCTTATAAACGATAACTGTATCATCTTTGCGGATATCTTTTTCAGCGATATAATCTACGTTGTGAAGAGTTGCACGGCTTACGGTTGTGCCAGCAAGCTGAACAGGTGTTAGATTGGCAGTCGGGGTCACAACACCCGTACGACCTACTGTCCAGTCAACTGAAAGGAGTTGAGCTTCTTTTTCCTCAGCAGGAAATTTATAAGCTACTGCCCACTTAGGCGCTTTAACGGTAAAGCCAAGCTCTTCTTGACCTGCCAAGTCATTGACCTTGATGACCACCCCATCGATATCGTAAGGCAGTTTCTCCCGTTCTTGTCCTACTTCTTGGATAAAATCCCATATCTCATCTATACTTTCAGCCAAGATTCGTTTAGGATTAACTACAAAACCAAGCTGTTCAAGATGCTCCAAGACTTTTTCTTGACTATCACGAGTAGAAGGGCTGGCTTCTTGATAGAGGAAAGTCGCAAGATTGCGTTTGGCCACTACTGCTGTATCCAGCTGACGGAGGGTTCCTGCAGCTGCGTTACGAGGATTAGCAAATTCAGGCTCTCCATTTTCTTGGCGAGCTTGGTTGACCTGGTCAAATGAAGCGCGTGGCATGTAACACTCTCCACGAACAGTGATATCAAGTTCTTCTGGCAAGGTCAAAGGAATGTCCTTGACACGCTTGAGGTTCTCTGTGATATTTTCACCAACAGAACCATCCCCACGTGTCGCACCGACTACCAAAATTCCCTTTTCATACGTAAGCGAAATAGACAAACCATCGATTTTCAGCTCACAAATATAGGTCGGTTGGGGTAATTCCTTTCGAACACGCGCATCAAAAGCTTCTAACTCTTCACGTGAAAAAGCATCCTGCAAACTGTATAGAGGATACTGATGACTGTATTTTTCAAAACCATCTAAAACCTTACCACCAACACGATGGGTCGGACTGTCCGCTAAAACTTGATCTGGATAGGCGGCTTCCAATTCGACCAACTCTCGGTAGAGGCGATCATACTCACTATCTGAAACCGAGGGATTGTCACTCGTATAGTACTCAATCGCATAGCGGTTAAGTAGGGCAACTAACTCATTCATTCTTTCATTCATAATCCCATTTTACCACAAAGCAAGCCCTCCTCACAATAGAGAAGGACTGAAAAATGATTCGTAGTGAAATATTTTCTAAAAAAAAGAAATTATAACTCTTTTTTAAAATGACTTCGCACGTAAACAAGGGAGAAACAAGACAGGATGATAACACCGCTTCCAATTATCAGAAAAGAAGAGAGATGGACACTTGGCAGCACTGTCATAAAGCCTTTTGCAATCGGCATAAATAGGATGGCTAAGGTAAAAATTGTGCTTAGGACTCTCCCCAAGTATTCCCCCTCAACCTTGGTTTGCACCTGAGTAAAAAAGTGAATGTTAAATATCGTCATAAACAGTTCACAAACTAAATTTCCAGAAAAGGAAAGAAAAGTTGGCAATGGTAACCCCATCATAAAAACCCCAACTCCAGTCAAGGCCAATAGAATCAAAAGATTATAAACACCTGCCTTTATTTTGCTAGCTAGAAGAGCTCCGATAATCGAACCAATAGCGCCCATAGTCAAAATAGTTGCATAAGCTCCTTCTACCCCGTATAGATGATTTGAAAAAGGGAGGAGAAATTCAAAAGCTGCAAAAAAGAAATTAACACTCGAAGCTACTACCAAAAGGAAAAAGATCTCTTTCTGGTGCCAGATATAGCCAAGTCCTTCCCTCATATCAGCAAAAATATTTTTCCAGCTGAAAGTCTTTTTCTCTTGTTCCTGAGTCTCTTTTTTTGGGAGAAAAGCTACTAAGGTAAATGCGATGAAAAAACTAATGGCATCTAAAACGAGCGTCATATGGAGACTGGCAAATTGTAAAACGAGAAAAGAAAGCACCGGAGAACTGACTCCTACAACCTGTAAAACTAACTCCAAGCGAGAGTTATAGGTCACAATCTCGTCTTTCTCTACAACCTCAGTTATAATGGCTTTGTTAGATGTACGAGAAAATGCAAAGGCAACCGCCTGAACAATATTTGCGAAGATCAGAGCAGCAATCATCAAGCTATCATTTCTGATGAAAGAAATAGCTAAGCAAAGAACGCCACAAATTAAGTCTGTCGTCATCAAAATTTTGCGACGCGAAAAGCGGTCTGAAATCACTCCGCCAAAGGGATTGACTAGAATCGATGTAACCAACTCAGAAATCTGGTAAATCCCAAGAACAGTCTGTCCTACCGTTCCCATTGATGCTAACCAAACACTATTTCCATAATCATAGAGCATATTCCCTATCTTATTAATAGCCCCACGACTAATCAACTGGATTGCATGTCGATTCATATAAAAAGCTCCTCTCAAATTTTGAAACTATTGTATCAAAACTGAAAGGAGTCTCTTTATTTTTCCCTTATTTGGGAAATTTAAGCATTTACAAATTTTTCATAATGTTCCTGATAGTAGGCCACTTGCTCTGGAAGTCCAAGTACATCAAAAATATGCATGGCTTCCTGCATCTGACAACAACCTTCTTCTTTCAAGTCTCTCTGGTAGAGGGCAAAACCTTTGAGATAATGGAAGATATTGCGCTCATAAAGCTTGATACCATTTCCAATCAACTTCTCCACATAGGCCTCAAAATAGTCCGCATTCGCAAAGGATCGATTTTCCAAACAATGCTGGTAACAGTTAAGAGCTAAAATCAAAACGAGTTTACGATGCCGACCAATTTCCTTGTAGTACTCTTCTCGCTCCATAACTTCTCTGCCAATCCGAGCTACATAGTCCACATTGTAGAAAGTATAGAGATTACCGAAAAGAATCAACTCATACATAGTCCATTCTTCTGTTTGAAAAAGATAATCTGCTACCTTTTCCAAATCACTCTGACTCATCCTGTAATGAGCATCTCTTTGACAAATCAGACCTTGTAGCAGAATCCAATTCAGCTCAAAATAGAGGGGATTGGTCGAACTCTTTGCTTTCTCAAGCTGTTCCTTTTGAAGCTTTTGAAAACCTGCAATATCATTTGAGTAGTAAAGCGGAATAATCTGTGCCATCAAGGCAACATGTTCATGATTTTGAAAATCTCTAGCCTTGTCCATGAAATTTTCAATAGTCACATGAATATTGTCCAAAATCTCAAAGAAACGAGAAACTGCTAGATCAGACTCCCCAAGCTCGAAGCGAGATAACTGAGAGGTTGAACATGATTCACCTGCCGCCTCTTTTAAGGAGTACTTCCCACTTGTTCGAAATTCACGAAATACCTTTCCAAGATGTTCCATTTCTTACACCTGCTCTGATAATTCTTCCCACTCAAGCATAGCTTCTTCTTGACGATGGCTAATTTTGTCCAGTTCAGCCTGCAATTCCATGAGCTTTTCAGCATCGTTGGTTTCCAGCATTTGTTCAGAAATGGCTTGACTTTGAGTTTCTAACTCTTCAATTTCAGCTTCTAGATTTTCGATTTGTCGCATGAGCTTACGGGCTTCTTTCTGACTTTCTTTCTGAGCTTGGTAGTCATTAACTGGACTTGTTTCTTTTGCTTGATTACTAGTTGAAGCTTCTTTTGTCTGAGTCATTTCTACTTCTGCTTTCTTTTCAACATAGTAGTCATAATCTCCAAGGTAGAGGGTTGAACCACTCTCGGACAATTCCAAAACATGAGTGGCTACACGATTGATAAAGTAACGGTCGTGACTGACAAAGAGCAAGGTCCCATCAAAGTCAATCAAGGCATTTTCCAACACTTCCTTGCTATCAATATCCAAGTGGTTGGTTGGCTCATCCAAAATCAAGAAGTTATTGTTTTCCATTGAAAGTTTGGCAAGAAGCAAACGAGCTTTCTCGCCCCCAGACAGCATGCCTACTGATTTCTTAACATCATCACCAGAGAAGAGGAAGGCACCAAGGCGGTTGCGGATTTCAACTTCTGGTGTCAGTTTAAAATCATTCCAAAGTTCATCCAGAACAGTATTACTTGCTGTTAGCTTACTTTGAGTCTGGTCATAGTAGCCAACCTCAACATTGGCACCAAAACGCTTCTCTCCCTTGATAAAAGGGATCTGGTCTACTATTGACTTGATAAAGGTTGACTTCCCAATGCCGTTTGGTCCGACAATCACAACAGCATTCATCTTACGGAGGTCTAGGTTGATAGGTTCTGACAGTATTTCCCCATCATAACCAATAGCTGCATTTTCAACTGTCAAGACAACATTACCAGATGTTTTTTCCGACTGGAAGGTCATGTTGGCTGATTTCTTGCCAGCTTCAGGCTTGTCCAAACGCTCCATTTTTTCTAGTTGTTTACAGCGAGATTGAGCACGTTTGGTCGTTGAAGCTCGGACTAGATTGCGATTGACAAAGTCTTCTAGAGCAGCGATTTCCTTTTGTTGCTTTTCATAGTTTTTTGCCTCAGTAGCTAGCTTTTGCTCCTTCAACTCAACAAAACGAGAATAATTGCCCACATAACGATCCAAGGAATGCTTAGTCAAATCCAGTGTAACCGTCGCAACCTTGTCCAAAAAGTAACGGTCGTGACTGACAATAATGAGGGCACTGCTATAGTTCACCAAGTAATTCTCTAGCCAGGCAATGGTTTCAATATCCAAGTGGTTGGTTGGCTCGTCCAAGACCAAGAGATTGGGCTTTTCAAGGAGCATTTTAGCCAGTGCAAGACGAGTATTTTGACCACCTGAAAGCTCAGCAATTTTCATCTGCCACATAGACTCGTCAAACTTGAAACCATTCAAGATAGCGCGGATATCAGCTTCGTAGGTAAAGCCACCAGCCTGGCGGAAATTCTCTGATAAACGATCATAATCCGCCATCAGTTTATCTAAATCTTCACCAGACTTTTCACCCATCTCCAACTCCATCTGACGCAGTTGTGTCTCTGTCCGACGCAAGTCATCAAAGACGTGAAGCATTTCATCGTAGATGGTATTTTCAGACTCAAAACGGCTATCTTGGGCTAGGTAAGACAGAGAGATATCTTTTTTCTTATTGATTTCTCCACTAGTTGGCTCCTCTTCCCCAACCAAAATCTTTAAAAGAGTAGACTTACCTGCACCATTTTTCCCAACAAGAGCAATTCGGTCTCGTTCATCTACCTGCAGATTAATATTATCAAAAAGAACCTCACCAGCAAAAGATCGTTCAATTTTATTAGCTTGTAAAATAATCATATCTCTATTTTACTATCTTTTTCTCTTTTGCACAATTGCAACGAAAAAAGTTCGAGTCATAAACTCGAACCTTTCATCTTAGTATCCAATGCCTCCACGGAATGTGCGAGCCATATCTTTCAATTCATAGTTTTTAGAAGAGGTATCGATGGTCCATTTTCCATCTTTCTTAGTCATTTTAATTTCATAACCCTCTTTCTTCATGTTATCACTAGTGTCTAGAGGAGTTGAATCAAATTGACTTGGTGCATTTTCTAAAATGTATTTTTCACCAGCCTTCATAGCTTCTGAGTAGTTGCTATATTTACCTTTGTTTTCTTCGTAGAATTTACGGCTCAATTCATAAACATTCAAGTTATCCAAGTCGATTGTTTCTGGTCTAACATAAACAACAGCATAGTCTGGCAAGTATGTCTTCACCTTGTAATCAACTTTTGCTCTCTTAGCATTTGCTTTGATGTAAGCATCTGCGAATGTTCTAAGTTCTGAATCAGACGGTTTGTAGTTATAGAAGCCTTTTCCGAACGATTCTGTAAATTTCTTGATAAACTCTTCTTTATCAGCTTTCGCATCGTTTGTGAATTCAGCACTATTATCAGAAGATTTTTTATCATCAGTAAGCGCAACAACTTGTGACTTATTATCAGTAGCACTTAGGTTCGTTCCACCACCAGAACTTTCCCCATTAAGGTAAACAGCATCGACATATTTTTTCATTACATCTTTCGCTTCATCAATATTGTCTTCATACTGACTTGGATCCACCTTGATTGCTACATCGTTATTCTTTTTAGAATTTTCTTTGATGTCATCGTAAAAGCTAGGTGCAAAGTGAAGTTCATACTTAGCATTCTTGTCTACTTCATACACTACATAACCAGCAACACTCTTTCCTTTAGAAAGTTTGTCTCCATATGACATAAATTTCGTTTTACTGTCACTTTCATAAACTTGAATTGGTTGTAATTTTTCATCTTTTTCATTATAAAGCGTGATATCTTGGCTAGTAAAACTAAACTGTTTATCGCGATTGTTCTTGATTTCGACTTGAAGTGCAAGGTATGTTGATGATGACTCCTCATCTTTAGGCAATACATACATACCGTCTTTTACAGAAACCTCAAAGTTAGAGTTTGAAGCTGTACCATTGTCGCTTGCTTTTTTTTGAGCTCCACAGGCAACCAGTGCTAAAGCTGACAAAAGCAAGGCAGAATGTTTAAGAATTTTTTTCATAATGGATTCTCCTTTAATGATTTACTATATTTTACCATACGTAGAATAAAAATCAAAACAGAAACCAGATATTTTCAAAATATCTTAAATTTATAGAGTTTTACATTAAATTTTTCTATCCGTTCATTTGATACATTAAAGGATTCTTTATAAAAAGAATAGAATATAACAATATTTTTGATTTTTTTCTTCAACAAACCTACAAAATGAATCATAAACTTTCATGTTATAAAGAATCTAATAATTAATTTTCATCGCTAACTTAGTATAAGTAAGCACAGTCCCCACCATTTTCCCGTTAAAGTGCATAAGTAAATTTCCTACATTTTAAGTTATGCTAACGTTTTACTAAAATGTCAAATCGTGATATAATGAAAGCGATTAAAGCAAATAAACAAAGGAGACACTCTATGACTTACCAAGAAAATTATCAAAAATGGCTCGATTTTGCTGATCTTCCAGACTACCTTCGTCAAGATTTGGAAAATATGGACGAAAAAACTAAGGAAGACGCCTTTTATACCAATCTTGAATTTGGTACTGCTGGTATGCGTGGTTTGATCGGTGCTGGTACAAATCGTATCAATATCTATGTTGTTCGTCAAGCAACTGAAGGTTTGGCTCGTTTGATTGAGTCAAAAGGTGGAAATGAAAAAGAACGTGGTGTAGCAATTGCCTACGATAGCCGTCACTTCTCACCTGAGTTTGCCTTTGAATCTGCGGCAGTTCTTGCCAAACACGGTATCAAATCTTACGTATTTGAAAGCCTCCGTCCCACTCCAGAACTCTCATTTGCAGTTCGTCACCTCAACTGTTTTGCAGGTATCATGATTACTGCCAGCCATAACCCTGCTCCATTTAACGGTTACAAGGTTTATGGAGAAGACGGTGGACAAATGCCTCCACACGATGCGGACGCTTTAACTACTTATATTCGTGGAATCGAAAATCCATTTGCTGTGGAAGTTGCTGATGTGGAAGCTGAAAAAGCTTCTGGCTTGATTGAAGTCATTGGCGAAGCTGTTGATGCAGAATACCTTAAAGAAGTTAAGGACGTAAACATCAACCCAGCCTTGATTGAAGAATTCGGTAAAGACATGAAGATTGTCTACACACCACTTCATGGTACGGGTGAAATGTTGGCTCGTCGTGCTCTTGCTCAAGCAGGATTTGATTCTGTTCAAGTTGTTGAAGCACAAGCAACTGCAGATCCTGACTTCTCAACTGTGAAATCTCCAAACCCAGAAAGCCAAGCTGCCTTTGCCCTTGCTGAAGAACTTGGTCGTCAAGTTGGCGCTGATGTTCTTGTGGCAACTGACCCTGATGCTGACCGTGTTGGTGTTGAAGTCCTTCAAAAAGATGGAAGCTATCTCAACCTTTCAGGTAACCAAATCGGCGCTATCATGGCTAAATACATCTTGGAAGCACACAAAAATGCTGGAACTCTTCCTGAAAATGCTGCTCTCTGCAAATCAATTGTATCAACTGACTTGGTAACGAGGATTGCTGAAAGCTACGGCGCAACCATGTTCAACGTTTTGACAGGTTTCAAATTTATCGCTGAAAAAATTCAAGAATTTGAAGAAAAACACAATCACACTTACATGATGGGATTTGAAGAAAGCTTCGGTTACTTAATCAAACCATTCGTACGTGATAAAGACGCCATCCAAGCCGTTCTTGTCGTTGCTGAACTTGCTGCCTACTATCGTTCACGTGGTTTGACACTTGCTGACGGTATCGAAGAAATCTACAAAGAATACGGTTACTATGCTGAAAAGACTATCTCTGTAACTCTTTCTGGTGTAGATGGTGCTGAACAAATCAAAGCCATCATGGCTAAATTCCGTGACAATGGTCCGAAAGAATTTAACGCTACAACAATTACTGTTGTAGAAGACTTCAAAGCACAAACTTCTACTGCTGCTGACGGTACCGTAACAGCCTTGACAACTCCTCCAAGTGATGTGTTGAAATATACACTTGCTGACGGTTCGTGGATTGCAGTTCGCCCTTCAGGTACAGAACCAAAAATCAAATTCTACATTGCTGTTGTGGGTGAAAATAATGAAGAATCACAAGCTAAAATCGCTAACATCGAAGCGGAAATCAATGCGTTTGTAAAATAAGAAATTATAAAAGATGAGACCAACCAATCTCATCTTTTTTTCGTATCAAATCTAAGCATTTTTAGAAACTTTATGGCATACTAGACTTATCAATGAAAGCGAGGTAATCTCATGGAACAATTTTTAGAAAACATTAAAGACCTTGAAGTCACTACAGTTGCGCGTGCACAAGAAGCTCTTGATAAAAAAGAAACTGCAACCTTCTTTATCGGTCGCAAAACTTGCCCTTACTGCCGTATATTTGCTGGCACATTAGCAGGTGTCGTAGCTGAAACTAAAGCTCACATCTACTTCATCAACAGTGAAGAACCAAGCCAACTCAATGAGTTACAAGAATTCCGTTCACGCTATGGAATTCCAACTGTACCAGGCTTCGTTCACATTGCAAATGGCCAGATCAATATCCGTTGCGACTCTTCCATGTCCGCACAAGAAATCAAGGAATTTGCTGGATTGTAAAAAAACAACAAAAGAAGGCACTCGCCTTCTTTTTATATATCTGTCAATGGAGTTGCAGTATCTGGTGAGGTATCATAAACCTTAAAGTCTACTCCAACTCCCAGATCAGCCTGGGCTAACTGATTGACCATAGTCATATGAGCCAGCTCCTTGATATTGTTCTCTTTGGACAAGTGACCAAGATAGATTTTCTTTGTTCGATTTCCCATTGCACGAATCATGGCCTCAGCACCGTCTTCGTTAGAGAGGTGACCGAGATCCGACAGGATTCGCTGTTTGAGACGCCAAGCGTAAGATCCTGCTCGCAAAATCTCCACATCGTGGTTGGACTCGATGAGGTAGCCGTCCGCATTCTCGACAATTCCTGCCATACGGTCACTTACATAACCTGTATCGGTCAGCATGACGAAGCTCTTGTCGTCTTTCATAAATCGGTAAAACTGTGGTGCTGCCGCATCATGGCTAACACCAAAACTCTCAATATCGATATCACCAAAGGTTTTGGTTTTGCCCATTTCAAAGATATGCTTTTGCGAAGAATCAACCTTGCCAAGATACTTACTATTTTCCATAGCCTGCCAAGTCTTTTCATTGGCGTAAAGATCCATGCCATATTTACGAGCCAAGACACCGACTCCATGGATATGGTCTGAGTGCTCATGCGTAATCAAAATCGCATCCAGATCTTCTGGTTTGCGATTGATTTCAGCTAGCAGACTTGTAATTTTCTTACCAGACAGGCCTGCATCTACTAGGATTTTCTTTTTTGGGGTTTCCAGATAAAAGGAATTTCCACTGGAACCTGATGCTAAAATACTGTATTTAAAGCCTTTTTCACTCATTCTAGTCTTCTATTTCGTCCTCCCATATTTCTTCTTTTACGGCATCCTTATCATAAGGGAGCACTATGGTAAAGGTTGAGCCCTTACCGTATTCACTTTTGGCCCATATAAAGCCATTGTGTTGTTTGATGATTTCTTTTGCGATCGCCAGACCTAGACCAGTTCCACCTTGAGCCCGGCTTCTTGCACGATCCACACGGTAGAAGCGGTCAAAAATCTTAGGCAAATCTTGCTTTGGAATACCTAGACCTTGGTCTTTGATGGATAAAATCATCTGGTCATCAGTAGTTTTCATGCTGACAGTGATTTTCCCACCATCTGGTGAGTACTTAATGGCATTGTTAAGAATATTATCAATCACCTGAGTCATCTTATCGGTATCAATCTCGATCCAAACTGAATTAATAGGGTAATCTCTGACAAGCTCATATTTTTTCTCGTCATCCTGGCTTCTCATCTTATCAAAGCGGTTGAGAATAAAGGTGATGAATGCTGTAAAATTAATCAATTCCACATCTAACTGAGTGGTCGCATTATCAATACGAGAGAGATGCAAGAGATCTGTCACCATCCGCATCATACGGTTGGTTTCATCGAGTGAAACCTTGATAAAATCAGGAGCAACAGGATCATACAGAGCTCCCTCGTCCAAGGCTTCAAGATAAGATTTAACACTGGTCAAAGGAGTTCGCAACTCGTGACTCACGTTCGAAACAAAGAGTCTTCGCTCACGCTCTTCCTTCTCCTGCTCGGTCGTATCATGTAAAACGGCAACCAAACCAGAGATGAAACCTGACTCACGACGAACCAGAGCAAAACGTACACGAAGGCTCAGGTATTCCCCATTCACATCCTGGGAGTCAATCGTCAACTCAGGAATCTGTGTAATTAGATCACGCAGCTCATACTCATCTTCTATCTTAAGCAATTCAAGGATGCTTTTATTCAGAACATCTTCTTTCTGCACACCGAGCTGTTTCTTGGCCATATCGTTGATCATAGTAATCTGGCCACGACGATTGGTCGCAAGAACGCCATCTGTCATGTAAGAAAGAATACTGTTCAATCGTTTACTCTCTTGTTCCAGATTTTCTTGGGTCAAACGAATAACTTCTGACAAATCGTTCAGATTATTGGTGATATTGGTGATTTCTGTACTTCCTTGCAAGTCCAAAACTTGAGAATAATCACCTGCAATCAAGTCCTTAACCTTTTGATTTATCTCCTTCAGACGGATATTATCCCGACGATTTTCCAGTAACAGCAAGGTCACCACCAGGATAAAGCCCAGTAAAATCAAGATAAAGATAAAATCGCTGGTCAGAATAGTTTGTCTAATATCTTCAATCATTATTTCTCATATAGTATCCAACACCACGACGTGTGAGAATGTACTCTGGACGACTTGGAGTATCTTCTATTTTCTCACGCAAGCGTCTAATGGTCACGTCCACAGTACGAACATCACCAAAATAGTCATAACCCCATACAGTCTCAAGCAAGTGTTCACGTGTAATCACTTGTCCAATATGAGATGCCAAGTGATACAAGAGTTCAAACTCACGGTGGGTTAAATCTAATTCCTCACCATATTTCTTCGCCACGTAAGCATCTGGAACGATTTCCAAATCACCAATTTGTAAAGGCTGCGTCTTCTTCTCATCAGACTCTTGGCTATCCACAGAAACTAGGTCGGTACGACGAAGCAGAGCCTTGACACGAGCCTGCAACTCACGGTTTGAGAAAGGTTTTGTAACATAATCATCTGCACCTAACTCTAAACCAATAACCTTGTCAAACTCGCTATCCTTAGCTGATAGCATGATAATTGGCACGCTACTAGTCTTACGAATAGCTTTAGCAACTTCTAAACCATCGATTTCAGGTAGCATCAAGTCGAGGATAATAATATCCGGTTGCTCAGCTTCAAATAGCTCGATTGCCTCACGACCATTGAAGGCTGTAACGACTTCATAACCTTCCTTGGCCATATTAAACTTAATAATATCTGAGATTGGTTTCTCATCATCTACAATTAATATTTTTTTCATTTTATCACCTTTTCTCTATCTATTATAACAAAAAAATGCAAAGAAGGCACAAATGGCTACTGTAAGCCTTCATCTTCAAAACTTATTTTATAAGCCTGCCAAATTTTTTGTTGAGGTTTCGCAAGTGGATAATCAGAAAACTCCTGAGGAGAAACCCAACGAATTTCTCTGTCCGAAAACTGTTTTGTTTCTGTCACCTGACCAGCTAGGATTTTAATGTGCCATTTCCGATGACTAAATACATGCTTGACCTGGTCAAATACTTGATGAGACCAATTCACTTCTAAATCATAATCCTGCTCAAAGTTTTCTTGAGGGCTTGGTCCAAATGCTCTGCTTTCCTCTTTGACTTGAGAAAAGAGATCTAGCTGATCGTCATCACTTGAGAAATCATCAACTTCGATCAGGGGGAAATGCCAAAAACCGGCTAGTAGTTTCTCGCTTTCGTTTTTCTCAAGTAAATATTGCCCACGGTCATTGCGCACAACCAAAGCCTTGAGATAGATTGGGAGGGGCTTTTTCTTGGGTTCTTTAATCGGATATACATCCATAGTTCCGTTCTGATAGGCTGCGCTAAAGTCCTTAACAGGGCTTTCTTCTGGTCTAGGATTAACTGGAGCCTCTATATCCGACCCTAAATCCATCAGAGCTTGGTTAAAGTCACCTGGTCGTTTCGGGTCAATCAAGATTTCCATCATCGCTTGGAAAATCTTTCGATTGCTGGGAACTCCGATATCATGATTAACCTCAAACAAGCGTGCCAAAACCCGCATGACATTGCCATCGACCGCTGGCTCAGGCAAATTAAAAGCGATACTGGAAATAGCTCCCGCAGTGTAAGGGCCAATCCCTTTCAGGCAAGATATTCCTTCATAGGTATTTGGAAATTGCCCCCCAAAGTCAGTCATAATCTGCTGAGCTGCAGCCTGCATATTGCGCACTCGTGAATAATAGCCCAATCCCTCCCAAGCCTTCAGCAGACGCTCTTCAGGGGCATTCGCCAGACTTTCAACAGTTGGAAACCAGTCCAAGAATCGTTCGTAGTATGGAATAACTGTATCCACTCTGGTCTGCTGAAGCATGATTTCAGATACCCAGATGTGATAAGGATTTTTACTTCTCCGCCAAGGCAAATCTCGCTTGTTTTCATCATACCAGTTGAGGAGTTTTTCACGAAAAGAAATAATCTTCTCCTCCGGCCACATGACGATACCGTATTCTTTCAAATCTAACATATATCTAGTATAACATAGAAGCTTCTAACTGTCCTTTTCTCAGTACTAAAAAGCCTCTTCCCATGGGAAAGAGGACTAAATCTTATTGATGAACTGCTTGAGCTGCTGTGATAAGGGTCAACTTGTAGACATCATCTGCATTACATCCACGAGAAAGGTCGTTAACTGGTTTGTTCAATCCTTGCAAAACAGGTCCGACAGCCGCAAAACCACCGAGACGTTCTGCCATCTTGTACCCAATATTTCCTGCTTCGATACCTGGGAAGACAAAGACATTTGCTTGACCAGCTACATTACTTCCTGGAGCTTTAAGAGCTGCAGTTTCAGGAACAAAGGCAGCGTCAAATTGCAATTCACCATCAATCTCAAGGTCAGGGCGCAAGTCGTGAGCAATTTTAGTTGCTTCTACGACCTTATCAACACTTTCACCAAATCCTGAACCTTTAGTAGAATAGCTTAGCATAGCAATTTTAGGTTCAATACCAAACATCTTAGCTGTGATTGCTGAATTGATCGCAATTTCAGCCAAAGCTTCTGCATCTGGATTGATGTTAATGGCACAGTCTCCAAATAGGTAACGTTCCGTACCACGAACCATGAGGAAAGCACCTGAAGTACGAGTTACATTTGGACGAGTTTTGATGATTTGAAGGGCTGGGCGAACTGTTGAGGCAGTTGAGTGAATCGCACCAGATACCATACCGTCAACCAAGCCCAAGTATACCAACATCACACCAAAGTAGTTGACATCTTCAACCAAAACTTTGCGCGCTTCTTCTTCAGTCATTTTGCCCTTACGACGCTCTACTAAAGCAGCAACCATTTCTTCAAATCGAGGATAGTGTTGAGGGTCAATTACTTCATAACCATCCATGATCCCTTCGATTTCAAGATAAATTTTAATTTTTTCAGGGTTTCCGAGCAAAACAGGAATTACTTCTGTTTCTTTTACCAAGCGTTTTGTCGCTTGGAGAATACGTGGCTCTTCCCCTTCAGGGAGAACGATACGAGCATTTTTGCCAACCAGGTTGGCTTTGAGACTTTCAAAAACTTCCATGAGTTTTCTCCTTTTAGAAAATAAATTATACTCCAAACAATTTTTAAAGAGTATTAGTTGATAACTGAGTAATAAGATTGCTGAAATCATCCGGTAAGGGGCTTTCTAATTGCAAATCTTGCTCTAGAAAAGGATGATAAAAAGATAAATAATGGCAATGCAGAGCCTGACGTTGGATACCATCATCCAGACTACCACCATACAAATCGTCTCCCAACAAAGGAAAACCGATGTGAGAAAAATGCACTCGAATTTGATGAGTTCGTCCAGTATGCAGGCGAATATCGACTAGGTGAATATTTCCATAAGACGCTACAACTTTGTAAGATGTATGAGCGTATTTCCCATCTTTGGCAACCCGTCTCGTGATAATGGAGTCCACATCACGCGCAATTGGGGCGATAATCTCTCCTTCTGGCTCCAAGACACCATCTCCTTTAACCAGTGCAAAATACCTTTTTTCGATAGACTTTCGCTGCAGTTGCTTGTCCAACCGTGCATGAGCATAGCCGTGCTTGGCAAAGAGCATCAAACCAGAAGTATCTCTATCAAGCCTAGTCACGATGTGAACTTGCTGGTTTTCATAGTTTTGCTTGACATAGTAGCCCTTGATAAAATTGGCAATGGTATTGGAATGATTGACACTGGGGATGGAAGCTATTCCATAAGGCTTGTTCAAAACTAGAAAATGGTCATCCTCATAGAGAATATCCAGTGGACGATCGATGGCCTCCAAGGTTTCAAATCCTTCCTCTGCTGGAATGTCAATAGTCACCCTGTCTCCAATATCTAAGAGATAAGTCGCATTTTGAGGTTGGTCATTGACCAGTATAGCCCCGCCTCGAAACTTAATCTTAGCCAAAAGTCCCTTAGAAACCTCATGTTTCTTGAGGAAAGTTTTGACTTTGACGTGGTCATCTGCGATAAATTCGAACCTCATTCATCCACCTCGCCGATGAAGGCATCTTTAACACGATTCCAGAAACTAGTGTGGCTTGGTGTCGCTACGAAGTGGATCTTGTGATGGTCGATTTGATACTCAATCCGTTCGATATTACGGAAGGAATAGACGCTGTTATCGACTGATATCGTGTGGTAATCATTGCGTGTCGGCAAAAGTTCAATCTTATCTTTTTTGGGAATAATGATCGATGACCCCAAAGTGCGATAGACTCGGTTGTTAAGACTCGCTATCTCCGTCAACTGCAAGGCTTCAATGGTAGGATGCAAGACAGCTCCACCCAAGGATTTGTTGTAGGCGGTACTTCCCGTCGGCGTTGAAACAGTCACTCCATCTCCACGAAATCTCTCAAACGGAACGTGGTTAATGATGATATCCGCAACCATGGTCCGATCTGATCGACGGATACTGGCTTCATTTAAAGCACGGAAGATTTTCACTTCTCCATTTTCAAGCGTTACCTTGACATTCAAGACTGGATAGGAAACTTTGGCACCAGTATCTAGTAAAAGATTGGTCACCAACTGATCCAGCTCAAAATCACGATAATCTGTGTAAAATCCCAAATGCCCTGTATGAACACCTACAAATCGAACCTTGTCTAACTGATTCTCATACTTGTGAAAAGCAGACAAAAGCATCCCGTCGCCACCAATCGAAATGACGATGTCGGGATTGGTATCGTTCAGTATAAAATGTTGTTTCTTGAGTTTTTCCCTCAGCTCATGCAAGACCTTCTGACTTTGTGGCTTTCTATTTGCTATGAGGTCAACTCGTTTACCTGTATTCTTCATCTGTATCGTCACTATTTCCTACACCATCGTTTAGTTTTCTGCTCAATGGATCAAAGAGAGCCTGCGCTTCCTGGATATCATCACGAATCTTACCCATTTCTTCATCCAGTTGATAGGCTATTTTGGCCGTGATTTCCAGTCTTTTCCTGATTTCTTCTGGAAAATCGCCCTGATATTTATAATTGAGCGAGTGTTCAATCGTAGCCCAGAAATTCATGGCTAACGTCCGTATTTGAATCTCCGCCAAAATCGTCTTCGCTCCGTTGATCGTATCAACCGTGTACTCGACAACCACGTGATAAGAACGATAACCTGAAGCCTTACGATGAGTGATATAATCTCGTTCCTGAACGACTCTCATATCTTGGCGTTTACGTAGAATCTCAACTACTTCTTTAACGTCATCAACGAACTGAACCATGACACGTAAACCAGCAATGTCTTGCAGATCATGTTCCAGACTTGCATATGTAATTCCTCGACGAGCCATTTTTTCTTTGATACTTTCAATCGGTTTTACCCGACCCGTTACAAACTCAATCGGAGAATGCTTGTTTTGCTTACGATACTGTTTGCGAATTCCCCGAAGTTTAATCTTCAATTCACCAACAGCCTGAATGTAAGGATCTAAAAATTCTTCCCATTCTATGGTCATACTTTCTCCCTTGTAATGTTTGATTGCTCTGTCGAAAATCTTTGATTTTTTCAGTACATTCGTATACAATAAATACATTGTCCATTATACCATAAATCGCTTTCAAAGATATAGAAAAGGTTGAAAAAATGAAACATTTAGAAATAGAATTGAAAACACTTCTGAAAAAAGAGGAATATGATCATCTAAAAAAACAGTTTTCCCATATCCAACCCGTCTTTCAGAAAAACTACTACATTGACACACCAGATTTCCAATTGCGTGAAAAGAAGGTTGCCATGCGCATTCGCACCTTTTCAGATTGGGCGGAATTGACCTTAAAAGTACCTCAAACTGTAGGAAATATGGAATACAACCAGAAACTAACTCTTCCAGAAGCTGAATCATACCTAGAAAAACAAAAACTACCTCAGGGTCTCGTTCTAGAGAAGCTCTCTAAGATTGGCATCGAAAGCCATGACTGGTTAGTTCTAGGCTGTCTTTCCACTCTACGTTATGAAATGAAAACTGAAATTGGCTTAATGGCCTTAGATGAAAGTCGATACTTTGACCAGACGGACTATGAACTCGAGCTTGAAGTCACCGACCATGAAAAAGGGAAAGAACATTTTCAGAGATTTTTAGATGAAAATCAGATTACTTATCAGAAAGCTCCATCAAAATTAATTCGTTTTATTAAAAGCATGAAAAAAAGCTGAAATAATCTCCTTTTTTTGGTAAAATAGAAAAGATAAAAATAAAAGAATCTGGCTTTGAAAAACAAAACTTTCTCAGAGAAGATTCGCAAAGTTTACAGAGGACGGTCTATAATGTCAGATAGAAACAACATGAAACTTTTCACCCTAAACTCTAACCATGAAATCGCTCAAAAGATTGCGGATACAGTTGGTGTACCTCTCGGGAAGTTATCCTCTCGACAATTTTCTGACGGCGAAATCCAGGTCAACATTGAAGAAAGTGTCCGTGGTTACGATGTCTACATCATCCAGTCAACCAGCTACCCTGTTAGCAACCACTTGATGGAGTTGTTGATCATGGTTGATGCTTGTGTACGTGCAAGTGCTCATAGTATCAACGTTGTCCTTCCTTACTTTGGTTATGCGCGTCAGGATCGTATCGCTTCTTCTCGCGAACCCCTCACTGCAAAACTAGTCGCCAATATGCTTGTCAAAGCTGGTGTAAGCCGTGTTCTAACGCTTGACCTCCATGCTGTTCAGGTCCAAGGTTTCTTTGACATTCCTGTAGACAATCTTTATACTGTTCCTCTATTTGCTAAGCACTACTGTGATAAAGGACTTCTTGGTTCTGATGTTGTTGTTGTCAGTCCAAAGAACTCTGGTGTTAAACGTGCACGTAGTTTGGCTGAATACCTTGATGCTCCTATTGCTATCATTGACTACGCCCAAGACGATTCTGATCGTAACGAAGGCTATATCATTGGGGATGTTGAAGGCAAGAAGGCTATCTTGATTGACGATATCCTAAATACTGGTCGTACTTTCTCTGAAGCAGCCAAAATCGTTGAACGTGAAGGCGCAACTGAGATTTATGCAGTATCCAGTCACGGTTTATTTGTTGAAGGTGCAGCAGACCTTCTTGACGCTACAAACATCAAAGAAATCCTTGTGACAGACTCAGTAGCAACCAAAGAAAGAACTCCAGAAAATGTATGTTACATTACTGCTAGCGAATTAATCGGAGATGCTATCGTCCGCATCCATGAAAGAAAACCAGTCAGCCCACTCTTTGCT
The DNA here is from genome assembly GCF_041432195.1 of Streptococcus sp. 27098_8_23. Classification (GTDB taxonomy): domain Bacteria; phylum Bacillota; class Bacilli; order Lactobacillales; family Streptococcaceae; genus Streptococcus. The sequence goes on from NZ_JAPVZF010000001.1 coordinate 560,698, forward strand.
TACAACAAAAAGAAATAAGGTGATTCTTTGATTTATTTGGACAATGCTGCTACGACTCCTATGTCAGCAGTAGCTATTGCAGAAATGACCAAGGTCATGCAAGAAACTCATGGTAATCCTTCTAGTATTCATGGCCATGGTCGACAAGCTGGGAAACTCTTGCGAGAAGCTCGTCAAGACTTAGCCCACTTACTAGGAACCAAACCTCAACATATCTTTTTCACGTCTGGTGGTACAGAAAGTAACAATACAGCCATTATTGGCTATTGTCTCCGTCATCAAAAACGTGGAAAACATATCATTACGACAGCTATTGAACACCATTCTGTGCTTGAGACTATTGATTATCTGGTGCAACATTTTGGTTTTGAAGCGACCATCATCCAACCAGTAAATCAAGAAATAACTGCCCAGCAAATTCAAGAAGCCTTACGTGACGATACCATTCTTGTTTCCACCATGTATGCCAATAATGAAACAGGTAGCCTCTTACCTATCGCTGAGATTGGACGTATTTTAAAAGAGCACCCTGCTGCTTATCATGTAGATGCTGTTCAAGCTATCGGAAAAATTCCTATCCATCCCGAGGAATTAGGAATTGATTTCCTCAGTGCTTCTGCCCACAAATTCCATGGACCAAAAGGAGTCGGTTTTCTTTATGCTTCTTCCGCGGACTTTGATTCCTACCTTCACGGTGGAGACCAAGAACAAAAGAAACGCGCTGGAACAGAAAACCTTGCTGCCATTGTAGGCATGGTGTCTGCTCTCAAAGAAGATCTGGATTGTCAAGTTGATTATTACCAAAAACTAAGTGACCTTAAAACAGTTTTTCTAGAAGAGATTTCCGATTTAGACTACTATCTCAATGAAAGTCAAGACCAACTGCCTTATGTTTTGAATATCGGTTTTCCTGGTCAGAAAAATGATTTGCTTTTACTTCGGTTAGACCTTGAGGGAATTTCAATTTCTACCGGTTCCGCTTGTACTGCTGGTATTGTGCAAACCAGTCATGTGCTTGAAGCATTTTATGGACCAGATTCACATCGATTGAAAGAATCTGTCCGTATCAGTCTCTCTCCTCTTAACACTGAGGAGGAACTGAAACAACTCGCACAAACCTTAAAAAATATTATTGGAGATTAATCTAATGGCATTCGAAAAAACCATTAAACTACAAAACTGCCGCTACGACTATACACTTAGCCCAACTGTCAAAAAGTTCACACTGAAAGACAATACTTTCTTTGAAACAAAAGTTGGAAACTACGAACTGACTCGTCTACTTGAAAAAGTACCCAACAGTGGTGAAGGTTTCAACCTAAAAATCATCATCAATAAAGACCTTACAGGTGCTAAACTCAACATCACTGACAAATCTGGCCTTCGTTTGGTGAATATCTTTAAATCAGAAGATCACCATATTCACCAAGAAAAATTCTACTTCCTCATGGACAGTTTAGTAGAACGCGGTATCTTCACTAAAGAAGAAAGATAATTGACTATGTATCGACTTACCTATCAAGATAACTATCACGTAGAACGTATACTTGAATATAAGGATTACGAAGAGCTCATGTTATCTCTATCAGGCTGTGTGACCCTACCTGATACTCTCCTAATCAGCTCCTTAACGCTGAATGATAAGGTGATTTATCAAGGATTGGTTGGCGATCTCTACCGTTTTCTATCACAAGCTCATTTTTCAGATAAAAACTAAGAAATTTCTTAGTTTTTTCTTGTTTTTGTTGATTTTTTCACAATGTTTCTATAAAATAGAAGAATAGAAAGGTTGTGATTTTGTGAAAGATAAACAGTCTGCTATTCCAAAAGCAACAGCAAAAAGACTCTCACTTTACTATCGAATTTTCAAGAGATTTCATGCAGAAAAAATCGAACGTGCCAACTCCAAGCAAATTGCAGAGGCTATCGGAATCGATTCTGCGACCGTTCGTCGGGATTTTTCCTATTTTGGTGAACTAGGTCGTCGTGGTTTTGGTTACGATGTCAAAAAATTGATGAATTTTTTTGCTGATCTCCTAAATGATAACTCAATTACAAATGTTATGTTGGTTGGAATCGGAAATATGGGACACGCCCTTCTCCACTACCGCTTCCACGAGCGTAACAAGATGAAAATTATCATGGCCTTTGACCTAGATGACCATCCAGAAGTTGGAAGCCAGACACCTGATGGAATTCCAATCTATGGTATCTCACAGATTAAAGAAAAAATCAAAGAAGCAGATGTCAAAACTGCTATCCTAACAGTTCCAAGTGTTAAATCACAAGAAGTTGCCAATCTTTTGGTTGAGGCAGGTATAAAAGGTATTCTCAGTTTTTCCCCTGTTCACCTTCACCTCCCAAAAGATGTGGTCGTTCAGTATGTCGATTTGACAAGCGAACTCCAAACCCTCCTCTATTTTATGCGTAAAGAGGATTAGAAAGCGAAAGCATTTATGAAAAAACCAGTTATTGGGATTACAGGAAATGAAAAAGCTCATCCAGATGATGACATCATGATGAGCTATGCAGCAAAGGGCTTCGTTGAAGGAGTCAAGGACGCTGGCGGAATTCCAATCATCCTACCGATTGGTGATCAAGAAATGGCTGCCTATTACATCAGTATCATTGATAAGCTCATCCTAACGGGTGGGCAAAATGTTGATCCAAAATACTATGGTGAATCAAAGGCTATTGATAGTGATGACTACCATCTTCAAAGAGATATTTTTGAACTAACACTTATCAAAGAAGCGATTAAGCAAAAGAAACCAATTTTCTCTGTTTGTAGGGGTACTCAACTTTTTAATGTCGCCATGGGAGGTACGCTTCACCAAGATATCGAGGATCATTGGCAGGACTGTTCAGCCGAATACACTACCCAACGCCTCGTAACGGAACCTGATACCATTCTCCGAGAAATCTATGGAGAAATCTCTCACATCAACTCCTTCCACCACCAGAGCATTAAAGATCTAGCCTCAAATCTTAAGGTTGTAGCACATGATCCTAAAGATGGAATCATTGAGGCTGTGACCACTACGGACGGCTTTCCTTATCTTGGTGTTCAATGGCATCCTGAATTTCTCTTTGAGAATCGCCCCAAAGATAAAATGCTATTTGACTATGTTGTTAACGAACTCTAGGACTTATAAATAGGTTATTAAATCATGAATGAAATTAAAATACCTTCTACTCATGAGATTTTGAGAGATATAGAAGCTTCCTTTTTCATATCTTATAAGAAAAAGGAAGCTAATCTTTTCTTATCAAACAATGAAAAAGAAATAAGTGTTTGCTTTCATCTTTCTAATCTCTATAGACTTTTAACAGCGGAAAGTTACCAATCTTTTTCTAAGAATAAAGAGAATTTCGATAAACTATCTCAAAAAGAAAAAGAAAAACAGCTGAAAGAAATGTCTAAAAAGGCAGATGCTAAACTAAAAAGTAAATTTCATTCAAGTCTTTACTTTTACAGAGATATTCTCATTCATAAAAAAAGATATTATAAAATCGAAGATTTCAATGCAATTGTCGACTTTATCGTTCAAGAAAATTTACTTGTACCCACGATAAAACCTCTTCCTGTTATCAATTTGACAGAAGTAGATTCCTATGTTTTAAAAGTGATTGAGTAAGATCATGTGTAATCTTAAATCAAATCCGTCTTTTCACGGTAACTAAAGTAATCCGAGTGCGAGACAATCAAATGGTCCAAGAAAACAATTCCCATCAGTTCGCAGGCTTCCTTGACTAGTTTAGTGACATGGTCGTCGTTTCGACTAGGAGATACTGCACCAGATGGATGATTGTGAACGAGAATCACTGAGGTAGCCATATGCTTGAGGGCATAGTGAAGAATTTCCCTCGGTTCAGCAATGCTGCGTGTCGCAGATCCGATAAAAATAGTTTGCTGATGAATGATTTGATTTTGAGTATTGAGATAGAGCGCCACTAGGTGCTCTTGTTTTTTGTCGCCAAGTTCCTGTTGCATTTTCTTGGCTAGCTTTTGACTACTGAGAATACTTTCCATCTCAAGAGTTTCGTGTTTGTGAATACGATGCCCCAGTTCAATCACCGCTTGTAATTCAATGGCTTTAATACGTCCAATTCCAGACAGACTTTGCAATTCCTGCAGGGTCATTTTTTTCAAATCAGTTAGACTGTTAAGACTATTCAAGACTTTTTGGGCAATTTCAAAGACATTTGCCTGACGCGTTCCCGTTCTGAGCAAAATAGCTAACAACTCTTGATTGCTCAGCGCCTCTACTCCTTCTTTAACTAGTCTTTCTCTAGGCAAGAGTGAATCTTCTTGGAATGAAATACTGTACATAAAAATCCTCCTCACTTTATTATTCGTGAGAAGGACGAAAAATTAGATTTTTTTCTCAATTGGGGCTACACTAGCTAAGAGTTTTTTCAGACCGACTTCTGGGAAATTGATTTTTAGTTCCTGAGTATCACCGCTACCAGAGACTTCCAGAACAGTTCCCTCTCCCCACTTCTTGTGGAGAGCAATATCCCCAATAGACCAGTTGGTATCGCTTGAATCTTTTTTATTTCCGGCTGCTAACTGTCCAAACGGAAGACCACTTGACTGGATAGAGCTTGGTGCAGCATTCCGTTTCCGTTCTTGAAGGGCCTGAGCTAGGCTCATACCTTGACCAAAGGCCACTCCACCACTGCTATAAGATGCCTTAAAGCTAGTATTCGCCGGACGAGCCAAGCCTTGATATTCAATCAAGTCCGAACTAATTTCATTGATAAAACGAGTCGGACGATTGTAGTTGGTACGCCCAAAAAGCAAACGTGAGTTGGCATTGGTCAGATAGAGAATTTTCTCCGCACGCGTAATTCCTACATAGGCCAAACGACGTTCTTCTTCCAGTTCATCCGGATCTTCAGCTGCGCGACTAAGCGGAAAGACATTCTCCTCCATCCCAATGATAAAGACAACTGGGAACTCAAGTCCCTTAGCTGCATGGAGGGTCATCAAGGTCACTTCTGATGTCTCCTGACTGCCTGTATCTGTATCTGCAATCAAAGCCAAGTCATTCAAGAAACGACTGAGTTTATCTAAACCTGTTTCCTCTTCTTGACTATCAGGATTGTCGTCAAAATTCTTGGTAACAGATAGGAACTCTTCGATATTTTCAACCCGAGCCTTGCTTTCTAAGGTCGCTTGAGCATTGAGAATATCGATATAACCTGTTTTTTCTAGAACAGCCTCCACCAGCTCGGTGATGGTTAATTGATCCAGTTTTTCTCGCAAATCCAAGATCATATTGGCGAACTCCCAGATAGACTGAGCTGCCTTGCCCTTGATTCTTGATAACATGATATTGGCTGAAGCATCCAGCATAGACATCTCTTGTAGGTTAGCAAAATCCCGGATTTTCTCAACCGTTCCTGGGCCAATTCCGCGTTTTGGTTCGTTAATAATGCGCTCAAAACTGATATTGTCACTCAGATTGGCAATGAGATTAAGATAGGCGATAATATCTCGGATTTCCTTACGGCTGTAGAACTTAGTCCCTCCAACCATAGTATAAGGAATATTGGACTTGAGCAGGGCTTCCTCAATAGTACGAGACTGGGCGTTAGTCCGATAAAGAACTGCAAAATCTTTGTGGAGGAAGTTGTGACTACGACCAAGTTCATCGATGGTTTTGGCTACAAAAACAGCCTCGTCTTGTTCGTCATTTGCGCCATAATAAACGATTTGCTCCCCATCGGCATTCTGAGTCCAGAGATTCTTGGGACGACGATTTTGATTGTTTTTGATGACGTCATTGGCAGCTTGGAGAATGGTTTTGGTTGAACGGTAATTTTCTTCCAACAAAACTACCTTGGCGTTAGGGTAATCTTTCTCAAAATCCAAGATATTCTGCATATCAGCACCACGCCAACCGTAGATAGACTGGTCCGCATCCCCAACAACACAGATATTATTAAAGCGTGAAGCCAAGAGTTTGACCAATTGATACTGGGCATGGTTGGTATCTTGGTACTCATCAACATGAATGTACTGGAACTTCTGCTGATAGTAGGTCAAGACATCAGGATTCTGATCAAAGAGACGCAAAGTCAACATAATCAAATCATCAAAGTCAACGGACTCAGACTGACGAAGCTCTTTTTGATAGGCTGTGTAACACTGAGCTACGATTTGCGTATACATATCACCAGCTTGAGCAGCATAAGCCACATCATCAATTAGGTCGTTCTTAGCATTGGATATGGTTCCCAAAATAGTCCGTTCATTCCATTTTTTAGGATCCAAGTTTAATTGCTTGAGAATGCGTTTCATGAGGGTTCGCTGTTCTCCGGGATCTACAATGGTGAAGTTCCGATTGTAGCCAATATGATCCGCATCGCGACGCAGGATACGAACACACATGGAGTGAAAGGTCGCAATCAAACAGTCCTGAGTAGCTGGATTAAGCCCATAGGCACGCTCCTTCATCTCACGAGCAGCCTTATTGGTAAAGGTAATGGCCAAGATATTCCAAGGATTGACCATCTTTTCATCAATCAAGTAGGCGATTCTGTGAGTTAAAACACGAGTCTTTCCAGAACCAGCCCCTGCCATGATTAACAAGGGCCCTTCTGTCGTTTGCACCGCCTCAGCTTGACGGTCATTCATTCCATTCAATAATGCGTTCATTTTCTCTTCCTTACTCTTGAAGTCAATGTTTCTATTATATCAGAAATTAGAGAAAATATCTTTAGCTAGACTGATTGCGTCTAGAAAGTAACTCTATTATCAGCTGAAGACAACTCCTCATATCTAGACAAGAAAATGAGCTTGGAAAGATTTTCCAAACTCATTTAAAATAATCTATATCATTAGAACAAGCCTAAAACTGTTCCATCGCTTTCAACATCCATATTAAGAGCGGCAGGTCGTTTTGGAAGACCTGGCATGGTCATGACATCACCAGTTAGGGCAACGATGAAGCCTGCACCCAATTTTGGTACCAATTCACGAATGGTAATTTCAAAGTTTTCTGGGGCTCCAAGTGCATTTGGATTGTCAGAAAAACTGTACTGAGTTTTAGCCATACAGATTGGCAATTTATCCCATCCGTTTTGAACGATTTGAGCGATTTGCGTTTGAGCTTTCTTCTCAAAGTTCACTTTGCTACCACGGTAGATTTCAGTGACAATCTTTTCAATCTTTTCTTGAACAGAAAGGTCGTTGTCGTAAAGACGTTTATAGTTTGCTGGATTTTCAGAGATAGTCTTGACAAGCGTTTCGGCAAGCGCTACGCCTCCTTCTGCGCCATCAGCCCAGACACTTGCTAGTTCAACTGGCACATCAATAGAAGCACAGAGTTCTTTTAAAGCTGCAATTTCAGCTTCAGTATCAGAAACAAATTCGTTAATCGCAACAACTGCTGGAATACCAAACTTACGAATATTTTCAACGTGGCGTTTCAAGTTAGCAAAGCCTGCACGAACTGCTTCTACATTTTCCTCTGTCAAAGCATCTTTAGCTACACCACCATTCATCTTAAGGGCACGAAGGGTTGCAACGATGACAACAGCATCTGGAGATGTTGGCAAGTTTGGTGTCTTGATATCAAGGAATTTCTCAGCACCAAGGTCTGCACCAAAACCAGCTTCAGTAACAGTATAATCCGCCAAGCGAAGGGCTGTGCTTGTTGCCAAAACAGAGTTACATCCGTGAGCGATATTGGCAAATGGACCACCATGTACAAAGGCAGGTGTACCGTAAATTGTCTGAACCAAGTTCGGTTTGATAGCATCTTTCAAAATCAATGCTAAAGCTCCCTCAACCTGTAAATCACCAACAGTAACTGGTGTACGGTCATAGCGATAGCCAATAACGATGCTAGCCAAGCGCTTTTTCAAATCTTCAATATCAGTCGCCAAGCAAAGAATGGCCATGATTTCTGAAGCAACTGTAATATCAAAGCCATCCTCACGAGGAATACCATTTAGAGGCCCACCAAGCCCAACAGTCACATGACGAAGGGCACGGTCATTCAAGTCCACAACACGTTTCCAAAGAATACGACGTTGGTCGATTCCCAGCTCATTTCCTTGGTGTAAGTGGTTGTCAATCAAGGCAGAAAGAGCGTTGTTAGCAGTTGTAATGGCATGCATATCCCCGGTAAAGTGAAGGTTGATGTCCTCCATTGGCAACACTTGGGCATAACCACCACCGGCTGCACCACCCTTAATCCCCATTACTGGGCCAAGAGACGGTTCGCGAATAGCAATCATGGTTTTCTTGCCAATCTTGTTCAAGGCGTCTGCCAGACCAATGGTAATAGTTGATTTCCCTTCACCTGCAGGTGTTGGATTGATGGCAGTAACCAAGATCAATTTACCAACTGGATTGCTCTCAACTGCACGAATTTTGTCAAAGCTGAGCTTAGCCTTGTACTTTCCATACAATTCCAAATCATCGTAAGAAATGCCCAATTTCTCAACAACATCAACGATTGGCTTCAACTCAATACTCTGTGCGATTTCAATATCTGTTTTCATAGCAAACTCCTCTAACCTCTAATATGATAACTCATTATAACACAAAAAAAGATTTTTCACATCCATAAACTCTCTAAACGTTCGTAAATATCATTGTTTTAAAGATTTTTAGGGCTCTTTTGAAAATTTTATATGGCTTTATAGTTATAAACTATAGTGTAGCTTCGTTTTTCCAAAAATTTATCGCTTTCATTTTACTTACTGTTTATTTTTGTGTACAATAGTCCTATGAAAATTTTAGTTACGTCAGGCGGCACAAGTGAAGCAATCGATAGCGTCCGCTCTATCACGAATCACTCGACTGGTCGCTTGGGGAAAATTATTACCGAAACCCTACTTGCTGCTGGTCATGAGATTTGTCTGATTACTACTCCTAGTGCTCTTAAGCCAGAACCTCATCGCCATCTAACCATTCTAGAAATCAAAAATACGAATGATCTTCTTTTAGAGATGAAAAAGTGTGTTCAAGATTATCAGGTCTTGATTCATTCGATGGCAGTTTCTGACTACACTCCTGTTTATATGACGGGACTAGATGAAGTTAAGACGAGCTCTAATCTGGAAGAATTATTAGACAAGCAAAATATAGAAGCTAAGATTTCTTCAACTGATGAGGTGCAGGTTCTATTTTTGAAAAAAACACCCAAAATTATCTCTCTAGTCAAAGACTGGAATCCTGCTATTCATCTGATTGGTTTTAAACTGCTAGTTGATGTTACCGAAGACCATCTGGTTGACATTGCTAGAAAAAGTCTTATCAAGAACCAAGCAGACTTAATCATCGCAAATGACCTCACTCAAATTTCAGCAGATCAGCACCGAGCTATCTTTGTTGAGAAAGATCATCTTCAAGCAGTCCAAACTAAAGAAGAAATTGCAGAACTCCTCCTTGAAAAAATTCAAGCCTACCATTCTTAGAAAGGAAAGCTATGGCAAATATTCTCATCGCAGTGACTGGTTCCATTGCCTCCTATAAAGCAGCTGACCTGGTCAGTTCCTTGAAGAAACAGGGCCATCAGGTTACTGTCTTAATGACTGAGGCAGCGAGAGAGTTTATCCAACCGTTGACACTACAGGTCCTCTCTCAAAATCCTGTCCACCTTGATGTCATGAAGGAACCTGCTCCTGATCAAGTCAATCATATCGAACTAGGCAAAAGGACTGACCTTTTTATTGTAGCCCCAGCTACTGCTAATACCATCGCAAAGTTAGCCCACGGATTTGCTGACAACATGGTGACAAGCACAGCGCTTGCCCTGCCAAACCATGTCAAAAAGTTACTCGCACCAGCCATGAATACAAAAATGTATGACCATCCGGCAACTCAGGCTAACCTAAAAACATTAGAGACCTATGGTTATCAGATCATCTCTCCAAAAGAATCTCTACTAGCCTGTGGCGATCACGGCAAAGGCGCCCTAGCTGACCTGAATACTATTTTAGAAAGAATAAAGGAAACCCTCAATGAACAAACGCTCTAACATTGCACCGATTGCTATCTTTTTTGCAGTTATGCTCGTTATCCACTTTTTGAGTTCTCTCCTATTTAACCTTTTCCCATTCCCGATTAAACCAACTATCGTTCATATTCCAGTAATCATTGCTAGTATCATCTATGGCCCTCGAGTTGGAGTTACACTTGGTTTTCTTATGGGACTATTGAGCTTAACGGTAAACACGATTACCATCCTTCCAACCAGCTACCTCTTCTCACCATTCGTACCGAACGGAAATATCTATTCTGCTATTATCGCTATTGTTCCTCGCGTTTTGATTGGGCTGACACCTTACTTGGTTTATAAATTATTAAAAAATAGAACGGGTCTCATCTTTGCTGGTGCTCTCGGTTCCCTTACCAACACCGTCTTTGTCCTTGGGGGAATCTTCTTCCTTTTTGGAAATGTCTTCGACGGCAATATTCAAAAACTCTTAGCAACCGTTATTTCTACAAACTCAATTGCCGAGCTTGTCATTTCTGCCGTCCTAACAGTAGCAATTGTCCCCCGTCTCGAAACCTTGAAGAAATAAAAAAAAACTCCACTTTCGTCCTGAAGGTGGAGTTTTAGCATTTAAAACATAAGAAACATCAATAGAATGTGAAAGCGAAAGCGCAGGAGTTGATACGAAAAAGGTGTAGGTTGCTGGCTTTTCTGGCTATCCAAATATAGGGTTAGAGATAGTAAAACCAAACCCAATGCAATCACCAATCTAACGAAATAAGCAATTTCTAGTATTGCTGCCATAAAAAGAAAACCTAATAAAGGAAGGCTAAAAAGTGAGACAGCCAGGCTACTTGCTAATAGAGAGAGTAGCGACAGGACCAATAAACTATAAACTAGGAAACGAGTCCAACCTGAGACTACTTTCCCTTCACTTTTCTGTTTTGACATCATCACGATTACCACGATTAGGTAAACAAAAAGTATCATCACAATTTCTCCTCAGTTCCTATTATTCTTTACCACATTTTAACCAAATTTTCCTGAAAAATCAATAATACTTCTTGACTTGATTGGTGATTTATTGTACTATACTTGTGTATATACAGATAAATGGAGGTTCTTATGAATATACGGAAAAAAACGCAGTTTATGACTATGACTGCCCTACTCACTGCAATCGCGATTTTGATTCCAATCATTATGCCTTTTAAAATCGTTATTCCACCGGCTTCTTACACCTTGGGAAGTCATATCCCCATCTTTATCGCCATGTTTCTTTCGCCTTTGATGGCTGCTTTTGTGATTATTGCTTCTAGTCTTGGTTTTTTGATGGCAGGCTATCCGCCTGTTATTGTACTCCGTGCCTTCTCTCACATTGTTTTTGGTACTTTGGGGGCTTTGTACTTAAAAAAATTCCCTGAAACCTTGGATAAACCAAAGGCATCTTGGATTTTTAACTTTGTTTTGGGTGTTGTTCATGCTATCGCTGAAGTAATAGCTTGTATCATCTTTTATGCTACTTCAGGGACAAATGTTGAAAATATGTTTTATGTTCTCTTTGTCCTAGTTGGTTTTGGCACAATCGTCCATAGTATGGTAGACTATACATTAGCACTAGCTGTCTATAAAGTGCTTCGAAAACGTCGCTAAAAGGAAAAACTATGACAAAGGATCGCAAACAATCTCTTCTCAAACTGTTAAAAGAGGCGCCAAAAGCTCTCAATGGTCAAACCTTGGCTGAGCACTTCCATGTTACGCGCCAGGTCATTGTACAGGACATCGCTATTCTCCGAGCAGATGGAGCTCCTATCCTATCCACCAATCGTGGCTATATCTACAAAGAAAATGATGCCAGCCCCTACGTGCACAAACTCTTTAAAGTGAAACATGAACTGGAAGAAATCGGTCAGGAACTTCTAGCTATTGTAGATAATGGCGGACGCGTTCAAAATATCTTAATCGATCATCCCGTTTATGGCGAAATTGAAACCCTACTCAAACTCACCTGCCGCCGAGATGTCCAGCACTTTCTGGAACAAGTCGAGAATTCAGACTTTAGACCCCTTTCTGAATTGACAGACGGCATCCATTACCACCTTGTTGAAGCCGAGACACAACAAGACCTCCACTATATCGAGGAGGCCTTAGATCAGTTAGGTTATTTAGTAAAAGACTAGAAAATTTCTTTCTCCCAGCCGTCCTCCGTACGGTGGCGATAGAAGAACTCAGACTTGTCAGGTGCTTCCATCATTTCCAGCAAGGGCAACATATCATAGGCCAGATCCAAGTTTGGAATCTGGTCTTTTTGTACCCAAGATACTTCTTCAAATCTAAAAATTTGAGGTTTATATATGGAGAATTAGCTGTAACATGCTCTAAACACTATCCGTTTAATTTTACATTGAAAATTTTCTCCAAATTTTTTACAATATCGTTCCCTTAATTTTCTTTTCGAGCAATAAACATACCATATTCTTTAGGAATGATTAACATACCCTTATGAAAATTCATTTCTAATCTTTTACGAATGACTTTTTCTTCTAGCGAACCTATTTCTGAAATTCCTTTAAAGGATTGGATGTATTTAACTAGGTCATCTATACTAGTTACCTGTAACTCATCATCATAGAGTAATGTTTCGACAGAGCCAAAATACATACTCAGTTGGCTTTTGCCATTTTGTAAAGTAAACGTTTTATTTTCCAAATCTTGATTGATCTCATCTTTAAATAAACTTGCTAAATAATCTACAACTCCATTTTCACCAAATGTGGCACAGTAAAAAATGCCTCCTGTTTTTAAGATTCTATTCACCTCGGAGAGAGCTTTAGGAATATCATTTACATGATGTAAAAGCATATTAGCAATAACAATATCAAACGTTTCATTCTCAAAAGAAATCTTTTGAATATCCATTATTGTATAGTTGACATTGTTCCTATTTCCAATCACTGACTTCGTTGTTTTTACCATATCTTTAGAAAAATCTGTAACAACCAACTGCTTCATTCTATCAATAGAATCACTATTACTTTTCCATAGTTCTCCTGTACCACATCCCAATTCTAGGACCTTTACTTCATCAGTGATTTGGTAGTTGGAAAATATCCAATTATTAAACCCTAATTTATTTTTTGAATATTTCTTATGTAGTTTTACTCTAATATCAAGATTATCTTGTTTTGCATATTGTTCAATTACCTTATCAGCCATTTTCTTTTACTTCCTTTCATATCTTAAGATTATACCATAAAATAAAATATCTCCGATTTCAAAATTGAAGGTGGAGATTGTTAAAGATAAAGATAGAAAAGAAGAATAGGAAATTTTGAAGTATTCAGTTGACATACACCGACATACTTATCCTATATTTAAGTACCAATCATTAAAGGTTAACACCGTTCCAGTAATCATACAACTAGAAAATTTCTTTCTCCCAGCCATCATCTGTACGATGACGGTAGAAAAATTCAGACTTGTCAGGTGCTTCCATCATTTCCATCAAAGGCAACATATCATAGGCCAGATCCATGTTTGGAATCTGGTCTTTTTGCACCCAAGATACTTCTCCTTCTTCTGAAGATTGGAGATTTCCACTAAACTCTGTCGCTTTATAGCAAACGACGATGTAGCGCCCACCTGTATCTAAGGGCCAGTTTTTAATGCCGACTAGTTGAGGATTCTGAATGGTTAGACCTGTTTCTTCATAAATCTCACGAATGACAGACTCGGCAAAGGCCTCGCCATTCTCAACATGTCCTCCTGGAAAGGCATAGCCAGACCAGCGATTGTTTTGGGTGAACGATACTGCATCACCACGCGCTGGGTTTCGAGGTCTTCAATCAGACAGATGTTGGTTAAAATAGTTGCTTGGGCACGGGACATAGATTTGCTCGCTTTCTAAGTTATTAAAATGTATCTTCGTTGTATTTTACTTCTGCCTTCATGATAAAGGGATTGATCAATTCATGATGTTCATAAGTAGTACGGGCCAAAAAACCTCTAGCAATGATGATTTCCTTATCTTGTATGCGATAGTCTATATTGATAGGGACGGCTGGATCCGAGATAACTGATAAAACAAAGAATGCTGCAAAGCAAAGGTAAAATGTCACCAATCCACTAAATATTTGAAAAATAAGGTGATACCATTTAGCATCTCTTGTTCTATAAAAGATTCTCCAGGGGTGGATTAGGAAGGTCAAACAAAGAATGAAAAACCAACTATTCCACAAAACTGGCGTAAAGGATAGGCCAAAAACCAACAACACCAAATGAAAAATCACAAAGGTCAGCAAAGCCAAATAGAGTGTTTTAAATGAAAATAACCTAGTTCGATTTTCTTTTGTCATGATTATTCCTCTTTTTGTCCTTATATTTCAAAATGACCATTAATATCGCTGGAATGATGAAAAAGATTAGATAGGAAGCAATTGGAAGCCAGATGTAGCGATAATCGATAGATAATAGGGAAGGAATTTTTTTAACATTTCTCCCTTTCACCCCAACAATTAAGTGGAGGAGAAAAATAGGTCCGTTTATGAATAGAAAAGTTTCTAAAAATCCTTGTACTGAAGCCTTATTGCTAAAACCATCTCTAAAAATACCTTGATAGAGTGTGTGCACCAAAAAGACAAAATTCATAATAATTGGCAAAAGATAGGACATTTCTTGATATGGTTTCGGGATAAGTGACGTCCCGAACAACACATACATGATACCAAAAATAGATAATAATATTATACCACCATCCATAAAAGAAGCAATCTTTGAATGTCTTTCCTGCCACAATTGGACGTGAGCTACCAAAGAATACTTTTTCTGAATTTTTCTCATTTGTCTGTTCTGTTGTTTGATCTTCTTTGGTTTCTTAATCTTTCGTTCCATTTTCGCCTCCTTCTGCTCTTTTCTATCCGTATTATCAAAAGCAAAATGCCCAGCCCCAAGAAAAAGAAAAAGAGATAACTTACAATAGGGACCCAGACATATGCTGGATCCATAGAAATTATGGGAGGGAAATTCGTTGACTTACGACGTCCTAGCCAATTCAGACCTACCAAGAGATGAAAGGGAAAAAGAAGACCATTGAACCCAATAAATCCCCATGAAAAGTAACGCCATTTCTGAAGTTTATCACTACTAAAACGAAAGACAAGGAAATAGGTTGATAAGATCAGAAGGATAAGATTGAAGCTTAAGGGGGAAAGATAGTTCATGTTCGGTAATAGATAACTAATGTAAGAGGCGGCAAGAAATGATACAAACATAGATCCAAATAATACACTCGTATCCAAAAGTTGAGCAATCCTTCTGTGCCTTTCCATCCAAAGAAAAATCCTCTTAGTCCAAGAAGGCTTTTCTTTTGTCTTGTACTTCATTTGCCTACTCATCTTCATTTTCATCTACTCCTTTTTTTGAGCCTTTAGAGAGAAAGAAGATTGCCAAAGTTAACATCAAGACTAGAAGGTAGATGACAATAGGAAACCAGATATAGGATGACTCCAGTGAAAACAAAGGTGACAGAACGACTCTTCCTCTTTTTCTCACACCAATCAGTTGAAAAATGAAGCTAAGGATATTGATATAAATAAAGGGTTCACAAAATTTTTTAAGAGTCCTTTCTTTTTCAGTTTTCACTGATAAAAAGAGAGCATAGAACCTATTACCCAAAATAAAAAGATTCAATTGCAAGGGAAATAAAAGCTCTCTGTACCGAAAATTAGCTGGAATGCTTTTGTTTTGTGATGTTGTGAATTCTATAACTAGGAACAAAATGATATAAAAGATAATATCAAGCATAAATTTGAAAAATCGATGCCCTTGTAACCAAAAACGTACTGAATCAAACCCTGATGATTTCTTATACTTCGTCTCTTTCAATTTCATAATAACTTCTTTCTATTAAAAAATATATTCTAAAACGTAAAGGTGGTATAGGTTCAAAGTTAAATTTTAAGATTTAAAATTTCTTAGTTCTGTTCTTTTCGTAACTTATCAGTTTATGATTCTTAATCTTTAAAGAAACACCACTACCTGAACGATATCCTTTAGCACCATAGTAATAAGAAACCTCATAAAAGGCATCTGGCAACTCAGCATTATCTATCCCATTTGAAATAAATCCTGTCAGTCCGCCTTCAACATCAAAATAATCTTTCTCACCCTCTTCTAAAACAGTGTCTTTATATCGAACACTTCCTTTAATAATTCCTTTTCCCAAAAATTCATCAATAGGGAGGTCATATAAACCTTGAAAAGCTTTCCCTTCCTTATGGTTCTTTTCGATGAGGGCATAATAGTCTTGGATATTGTCAGATTCAGTATCGACACTCCAGTAACTACTTACGAATTCCAAATTGGGATTTTCATATTGCTTGAAAAAATTCTCTACCTTTTCTTTGTTAGAAACACTGACAGGATTCTGGTTGAGTAGCTGATCTGCTATATGTGAAAATTGATGTAACATCGTTTCAATAGTTCCATCGTAGGCTAGCTCTTCACTCGTCCGTCTAGAGTTTCCTGGAGATTTAGGAAAATATATTAAACTGTCACTTACAGTAATCTTCCTTCCATTAACTTCTTCAGTATAATCATATTCAATTTCATAATCTTCAGAAGGCCATCTATATCTAGAAAACTTTGTGACCTTCACATCACCTTTAAAACCATATAATTTCAGTGTTCTGCTTGCTGCCGCCTCAATGTCTTTTTGATTTGGTCCAGAAAAAGTAGTATGAAAGGTAACTACTAAAATGACTACAAAACTCAGAAAACAGGCTGAGAGGATAATTGCGATAAAACTGAAATTCAACACTAACGCTTTTTTCATTACTACATTCTCCTAGATAAACATATTAAAATTTATTTCACTAATCCAACGCCTTCACTTCCTCAGCTACTTTTTGTAGATATTTTTGTCTTGTAGAATTTGTATTCACCTCACGCCCTAACTCACCCAAAATTGAAACTTTCTTTGTTTTGATACCGCAATGATTCAGGACAGCATTCTTTAATACTGATATTCCATAACTGTCTGGAATATTGATAGAGCCTGAAAATACTTTGTACCACCATGTTGGTGCCATTGATGTTGCGTAAATACTGGCTGTTTTTCCTTTTAGTAACTTTTTAAACTGCTGACCTCTTAAGTAGTTCCAAATAAAACTTCCTTTATTATTGGCAGAGTAAGCAATTCCTGGCGTGAAAACACGATCGATCCAACCCTTCAATAAACTAGGCATACTACTCCACCAAATTGGATAAACGAAAATGAAATGATCTGCCCACTGGATTAATTCCTGAGAGCGAAGTATGAAGGGGTCCTCTTCCATCCGTTTTCGATAACCATAACGTAATACAGGATCAAAATCTATCTCATTTAGGTTAATAGATTCAAGCTCATGATGATTTGAGTCAATATTTTCTACAATCGTTTGAAAAATTTCTTGACAGAAACTTCCCTTGTCAGGATGTCCATTGATGACTAAAATTTTCATTCGTTTTCTCCTATCTAATCCAACGCCTTCACTTCCAACATCATGTCACGTATCTGAGCAGCCAGTTCAAAATCAAGCACTTCGACGGCTTCTTGCATTTGTTTTTCCAGTTTCTTGACGAGTTCCTTGCGTTCTTGTTTGTTGAGGCTATTGATATCGACTTCCTTGTCCTCTTCTTTGGAAACTGCCTTGGTTACGGCGATTAGGTCACGGATTTCTTTCTTTATGGTTTGAGGTACGATACCATGCTCTTCATTATAAGCCATCTGGATTTTTCGACGGCGGGCCGTTTCATCGATAGCACGTTGCATAGACTGAGTCATGGTATCAGCATACATGATGACATGACCTTCACTGTTACGGGCGGCACGTCCAATGGTCTGGATGAGTCCACGCTCGTTACGGAGGAATCCTTCCTTGTCAGCATCTAGAATAGCAACCAAGCTTACCTCGGGAACGTCAATCCCTTCGCGGAGCAGGTTGATTCCGACCAAAACATCAAAAACACCCAAACGCAGGTCACGGATAATCTCCGTTCGCTCCAAGGTCTTGATATCCGAGTGCATGTACTTGACCTTGATGCCCATTTCTTTGAAGTAGTCGGTTAAGTCTTCAGCCATTTTCTTAGTCAAAGTGGTGATAAAGGTCCGTTCGTTCTTTTCAACACGGGCATTGATTTCACCTAGGAGGTCATCAATCTGTCCCATAGTCGGACGGACTTCCACCTCTGGGTCTAGAAGTCCTGTCGGACGAATGATTTGCTCAATCACTGTCTCGGTCTGTTCATTTTCATAGTCACCTGGTGTCGCTGAAACATATACAATCTGGTGAACATGACTTTCAAACTCCTCACGACGGAGAGGACGATTGTCCAAGGCTGACGGTAAACGGAAACCATAATTAACCAGCATTTCCTTACGCGAACGGTCTCCATTGTACATACCTTTGATTTGCCCCATGGTCATGTGACTTTCATCAATCATAATCAAGAAATCATCTGGGAAGAAGTCAAGAAGAGTATAAGGAGGCTCTCCTTCGCTACGACCATCCATGTGGCGTGAGTAGTTTTCAACACCGTTGGTATAACCCATCTCGCGAAGCATTTCAATATCATACTCTGTCCGCTGTTTCAAACGCTGAGCTTCTAGCAGTTTGCCTTCCCTTTCAAAGACAGCTAACTGCTCCTCCAACTCCGCCTGAATCTTGGCAATAGCAACCTCCATGTGGTCATCATTGGTCACAAAGTGAGTAGCTGGGAAAATCGCCAAATGATCTACTTCTCCCAATACCTGACCTGTCAAAGCCTCAACCTCACGGATACGATCAATCTCATCCCCGAAAAACTCTACTCGAAAAGCGTGTTCATCACGGGAAGCTGGGAAAATCTCCACCACATCCCCGCGAACGCGAAATCTTCCCCGTTGGAAATCAATATCATTACGTTCAAACTGAATATCAACCAAGTCATTCAAGAGTTTATCACGAGAAATTTCAAGACCTGGACGAAGACTAACGACGCTATCAGAATATTCCTTGGGCGAACCCAAACCATAGATACAAGAGACTGAAGCCACAACAATGACATCATTGCGCTCCAGAAGTGCTGAAGTCGCTGAATGGCGAAGCTTGTCAATCTCATCATTAACCGAGCTATCCTTCTCTATATAGGTATCGCTTGAAGGGACATAGGCCTCAGGTTGGTAATAATCATAGTAAGACACGAAATACTCAACAGCATTCTCAGGGAAAAATTCCTTGAACTCCCCATAGAGCTGACCAGCTAGGGTTTTGTTATGGGCAATGACTAAAGTTGGTTTATTGACTTTGGAAATGACCTGACTCATGGTATAGGTCTTCCCTGTACCCGTCGCCCCCATCAGAATCTGAGCCTTTTCTCCACCCTCGATATTGTCAACCAACTGCTCAATCGCTTGGGGTTGATCTCCTGAAGGTTCATATTTTGATACTAGTTTAAATTTATTATCTGTAATTCGATTAATCATGATTGCCTCATCTGCATTTTTCTATCCTTCTATTTTACCATAAATTTACTTTTCAGACTCTTCTCTAAGTTGATAAGAGCGAGTATTTCATGTTACATTTCCTTACATAAAATCCATAAAATTTGCCTTTTCATTCATTTTCTGATATAATGGGAAAATATTCGGAAAAGGAGACTAAAAATGAAGAAAAAAATACTAGCATGTTTGCTCATTTTATTTCCCATTTTCTCACTAGGTATGGCAAAAGCTGATACTGTTAAGATTGTGTCTGATACAGCTTACGCACCTTTTGAGTTTAAAGATTCAGATCAAACCTATAAAGGGATTGATGTTGATATTATCAATAAAGTCGCAGAAATCAAAGGATGGAACATCCAAATGTCTTATCCTGGCTTTGATGCAGCTGTAAATGCGGTGCAGTCAGGTCAAGCAGATGCTATTATGGCAGGTATGACAAAAACAAAAGAACGTGAAAATGTCTTTACCATGTCTGATACCTATTATGATACAAAAGTTGTCATTGCTACCACAAAGGCAAATAAAATCACCAAATATGAGGAACTTAGCGGGAAAACAGTTGGAGTTAAGAACGGAACTGCCGCTCAACGTTTCCTCGAAAGTATCAAAGATAAATACGGTTTCTCTATTAAAACCTTTGATACAGGTGATTTGATGAATAACAGTCTAAGTGCTGGTGCTGTAAATGCCATCATGGATGATAAACCTGTTATTGAGTATGCAATTAACCAAGGACAAGATCTCAGCATCAATATGGATGGTGAGGCTGTTGGAAGCTTTGCCTTTGGTGTCAAGAAAGGGAGCAAGTATGAACACTTGGTTACCGAGTTTAATGAAGCCCTAGCCCAAATGAAGAAGGATGGTAGCTTGGAGCAAATCATCCAAAAATGGACAGCTTCTACAACAACGGCAAGCCCAACGACAACTACTGCTGCTGGACAAAAAGCTACTCCAGTGAAAAGCAAGTACATTATTGCTAGCGACTCATCTTTCGCCCCATTCGTCTTTCAAAATTCAAGCAATCAATACACTGGTATTGATATGGACCTCATCAAGGCCATTGCCAAAGACCAAGGTTTTGAAATTGAAATTACCAACCCAGGATTTGACGCAGCCATTAGTGCTGTTCAAGCAGGACAAGCAGATGGTATCATTGCTGGTATGTCTGTAACGGATGCTCGTAAGGAAACCTTCGACTTCTCAGAATCATACTACACAGCAAATACGATTCTCGGTGTGAAAGAATCAAGCACCATTGCTTCTTATGAAGACCTCAAGGATAAAACTGTCGGTGTTAAAAACGGAACTGCTTCTCAAACCTTCCTTACTGAAAATCAAAGCAAATACGGTTACAAAATCAAAACCTTCGCTGATGCTTCATCAATGTATGACAGTTTAAATACTGGTGCCATTGATGCCGTGATGGATGATGAGCCAGTTCTCAAGTATTCTATCAGTCAAGGGCAAAAATTGAAAACGCCAATCGCTGGAACTCCAATCGGTGAAACTGCCTTTGCGGTTAAAAAAGGAACAAACCCAGAATTGATCCAGATGTTCAATAATGGACTTGCGAACCTCAAAGCTAACGGAGAATTCCAAAAGATTCTTGACAAGTATCTAGCCAGTGAAACTTCAACTGACTCTACAAGTACGGTTGACGAAACAACTATCTGGGGCTTGCTTCAAAATAACTACAAACAACTCCTTAGCGGACTTGGAATCACTCTTGCCTTAGCACTTATTTCATTTGCAATTGCCATTGTCATCGGGATTATCTTTGGTATGTTTAGCGTTAGTCCATACAAATCTCTTCGTCTGATCTCTGAGATTTTCGTTGACGTTATCCGCGGTATTCCATTGATGATTCTTGCAGCCTTTATCTTCTGGGGAATTCCAAACTTCATCGAGTCCATTACAGGCCAACAAAGTCCAATTAACGACTTCGTAGCTGGTACTATTGCCCTCTCACTCAATGCAGCGGCTTATATCGCTGAAATCGTTCGTGGTGGTATTCAGGCCGTTCCAGTTGGGCAAATGGAAGCCAGTCGCAGTCTTGGTATCTCTTATGGAAAAACCATGCGTAAGATAATCTTGCCACAAGCGACTAAATTGATGTTGCCAAACTTTGTCAACCAATTCGTTATCGCTCTTAAAGATACAACCATCGTATCTGCTATCGGTCTGGTGGAACTTTTCCAAACTGGTAAGATTATCATCGCCCGTAACTACCAAAGTTTCAAGATGTATGCAATCCTTGCTATCTTCTATCTTGTAATTATCACGCTTTTGACTAGACTAGCGAAACGCTTAGAAAAGAGGATTCGGTAATGGCAAAACTAAAAATTGATGTAAATGATTTGCATAAGTATTATGGAAAAAACGAAGTTTTAAAAGGCATTACGACTAAGTTCTATGAAGGAGATGTTGTCTGTATCATCGGTCCTTCTGGTTCTGGTAAATCCACTTTCCTCCGTAGCCTTAACCTTCTCGAGGAGGTAACGAGTGGCCACATCACAGTAAATGGTTATGATTTGACTGAAAAATCAACCAATGTCGACCATGTTCGTGAAAACGTGGGAATGGTCTTCCAACATTTCAACCTCTTCCCTCACATGTCCGTCCTAGAAAATATCACTTTTGCTCCTATTGAACACAAACGGATGACCAAAGAAGAAGCTGAAAAATTGGGGATGGAGTTGCTTGAAAAGGTTGGCCTTGCAGACAAAGCGAATGCCAATCCAGATAGCCTTTCAGGTGGTCAGAAACAGCGTGTAGCCATCGCACGTGGACTTGCTATGAACCCTGATATCATGCTCTTTGATGAGCCAACTTCCGCTCTTGACCCTGAAATGGTTGGAGATGTACTGAATGTTATGAAGGAATTGGCGGAACAAGGCATGACCATGATTATCGTAACCCATGAGATGGGATTTGCTCGTCAGGTGGCTAACCGTGTTATCTTTACGGCTGATGGTGAATTCCTGGAAGATGGAACTCCAGATCAAATCTTCGATAACCCGCAACACCCTCGTCTAAAAGAGTTCTTGGACAAGGTCTTAAATGTATAAAACAAAACTGTAAGGTTCTCCTTACAGTTTTTTAATTGCGTATTGGATTTTTTGTTTTTTTTGAAAATTATGATAAAATAAAAACTATGATAATGAGGAAATCTCATCCCTAGTCCAACTAGGAAAAAATATAGAAATTAGGTAGCTAGATGTCATCAAAGGTTATTGTTACAATTTTCGGTGCGAGTGGAGATTTAGCTAAACGCAAACTCTACCCTTCCCTTTTCAGACTCTATAAATCAGGCAATCTCTCTGAGCATTTTGCTGTTATCGGAACAGCTCGTAGACCTTGGAGTAAGGAATATTTTGAATCTGTAGTTGTCGAGTCCATCCTTGATTTGGCAGATAGTACCGAGCAAGCTCAAGAATTTGCTAGCCACTTCTACTATCAAAGCCATGATGTGAATGATACGGAACATTACATTGCTTTGCGTCAATTACAAGCTGAGCTTAACGAAAAATACCAAGCTGAACACAATAAGCTCTTCTTCTTGTCTATGGCACCTCAGTTCTTTGGAACCATTGCCAAGCACCTCAAATCTGAAAACATTGTTGATGGCAAAGGTTTTGAGCGCTTGATCGTTGAGAAACCATTTGGTACAGACTACGAAACAGCGAGCAAGCTCAATGAAGATCTCCTTGCGGCCTTTGATGAAGAGCAAATCTACCGTATCGACCATTACCTAGGTAAAGAGATGATTCAGAGTATCTTTGCTGTTCGTTTTGCCAATATGATCTTTGAGAATGTTTGGAATCGCGAACACATCGATAATGTTCAGATTACCTTTGCGGAACGTTTGGGTGTTGAAGAACGCGGTGGCTACTATGATCAATCTGGTGCCCTTCGTGATATGGTGCAAAACCATACACTCCAACTTCTCTCTCTTCTAGCCATGGACAAACCAGCTAGCTTTACAAAAGATGAGATTCGTGCTGAAAAGATAAAGGTCTTTAAAAACCTCTATCATCCAACTGAGGAAGAACTGAAAGAACAGTTTATCCGTGGTCAATATCGCTCTGGTAAAATCGATGGTATGAAATACATTTCCTATCGAAGCGAGCCAAATGTCGATCCTGAATCTACAACAGAAACCTTTGCATCTGGTGCCTTCTTTGTAGACAGCGATCGTTTCTGTGGTGTTCCTTTCTTCTTCCGTACTGGTAAACGTCTGACTGAAAAAGGAACTCATGTCAATATCGTATTTAAGCAAATGGACTCAATCTTCGGCGAGCCTTTGGTGCCAAATATCTTGACCATCTACATCCAACCAACTGAAGGCTTCTCTCTCAGCCTAAATGGGAAGCAAGTCGGTGAAGAATTCAATCTGGCACCAAGCTCTCTGGATTACCGTACTGACGCTACTGCTACTGGAGCTTCACCAGATCCATACGAGAAATTAATCTACGATGTCTTGAACAACAACTCAACCAATTTTAGCCACTGGGATGAGGTAAGTGCTTCTTGGAAATTGATTGACCGTATCGAAGAGCTCTGGGCTGAAAACGGAGCTCCACTCTACGATTATAAATCTGGGAGCATGGGACCACAAGCTAGCTTTGACTTACTTGAGAAGTATGGAGCCAAATGGACCTGGCAACCAGATATCGCCTATCGTGAAGATGGACGTTTAGAATAGCAAAAATATCCTGCAAGATTAACTTGCAGGATATTTATTTTGTATTAAATCAAGCCTTCTAAGAGACCTTTCATAAAGTTTTCTGAGTTAAATTCCCCGATATCATCAATTTTTTCACCGAAACCGATCAATTTTACAGGGATATTAAGTTCTTCTCGGATAGCCAGAACGACACCACCGCGAGCAGTTCCGTCAATTTTTGTCAAAACAATTCCAGTCAATGGTGTTATCTTCGAAAATTCCTTAGCTTGTACCAGAGCGTTCTGTCCAGTTGAAGCATCGAGTGCTAAGAAGGTTTCATGTGGCGCCTCTGGAACGACACGTTTGATAATGCGACCAATCTTTTCCAACTCGGCCATAAGGTTGTCCTTGTTTTGCAGACGCCCTGCTGTATCAATCATAAGGATATCAATCCCTTCAGCTACAGCACGTTGCATCCCATCAAAGACCACGCTTGCTGGATCAGCCTTTTCAGGTCCCGTCACAACAGGAACATCCACACGACGGCCCCATTCTGCTAGCTGGGCCACAGCACCCGCACGGAAGGTATCTGCCGCAACCAACATGACTTTCTTGCCAGCTTGTTTGTAGCGATGAGCTAATTTCCCGATAGAAGTTGTTTTCCCAACACCATTGACTCCGACAAAGAGCATGACTGTCAAACCATCTTGGAAATGGATTTGTTCATCGTAGTTGCCATCCTTCTCATAGAGTTCAACCAATTTCTCGATAATGACACGACGAAGTGCGTCAGGCTTCTTAGCGTTTTCGAGTTTAGCTTCATAGCGTAGTTCTTCTGTTAGGTTTGAAGCGACCTGCACACCGACGTCACTCATGATGAGCAGTTCTTCCAATTCCTCGAAGAATTCTTCATCGACAGAACGGAAGTTGGCAAAGAAGGCATTCAAACGAGCACCGAATCCTGTACGGGTTTTCTTGAGACTGCGGTCATATTTTTCCTGTACGGTTTCTTCAACCTGAGGAAGTTCTTCTTCTACTACTTCAGAAGCTAGTTCTTCTTCAGTTTCTTGGTTCTCTTCTTCTAGAAATTTTTCCGACTCTTGGAATTGTTCCAATTCATCAGATTCTAGCCCAAGCTCTTCCTGAGCAGTTTCCTCGACTGCTTCTGGTTCAATCACTTCTTCTGTTGAGACTTGAGGAAGTTCTTCTTGAGCAGGTGTTTTTTCCACTTTGTCTCTTGCTGTCTCTTCCTGAGAAGTTTCTTCGACTGCCGTTTGGTTTTCTTCAACCTCTTCTGACAAATCAAGATTTTCCAGTGCTTCTTTTACAATATCTTCGATTTTCGGCTCTTCTTTTTTTCCGAATAGACGGTCAAATAATCCCATATTCTAATTCTCCTTTAGCACGTATTCTTCGATAGCCCAGGCAACGGCTTCCTCGTCGTTGGTCATGGGGGTAATCACATTGGCAACTTCCTTAACCGCTGGAACAGCATTTTGCATGGCAACTCCTAGACCTGCCCACTCAATCATGGAAAGGTCATTGGCCTCGTCACCACAAGCCATGACTTGACTTTGATCGATTCCTAAGTGTTTAATTAATTTCGTTAAACCTGTTGCCTTGTGGACGTTTTTCGGCGACCATTCCAATAAGAGTTCACGCGATTTGAAGATTTCGTATTGGTCAAACAATTCTGGAGAAATCTGTTGAATCGCTGCATCCAAAGGTTCTTGGGCAAAAGCAGTCACGCATTTATTATACGTCATCTGACTAGATAGATCTTCAAAAGCGACAGGTACGAAAGTCAGGGCTGGGTTGAACTTAGCATAGAGACTTTCTTGGTCTGACTGGATTTGATAGACGGTTCCTTCTGAAATAGCATCTAACGGTAATCCGAGTTTTTCAGTTTCCTCGTACAAGCGTGCCACATCGTCGATTGAAAAGACGGTTTTATCGAGAATCTCCCCTGTATTTTTCTGTACTAGACCACCATTAAAGGTGATGGTGTACTCATCCTCCTGACCATCAGTCCCTAGCTCATGGAGAAAGAAATCCATAGCCTTCAGAGGACGTCCCGTTGTCAGAACGACCTTGATGTCACGGTCACGCGCAGCTTTGAGGACCGCCTTGGTACGATCTGTCAGCTTTTTATCCGTTGTCAGCAAAGTACCGTCCAAATCCAGTGCAATCAATTTAATATCTGCCATTACAAACCCTCCATATAAGCCATCACTGATTGGTCCTTATGGTGGCCAATCACTGCTTCTGCTAATTCTAAAATTTCTGGTCGCGCATTTTCAGGAGCGATGGGGTGCCCCACTACCTGCATCATGTGAAGGTCATTGAGATTATCGCCAAAAGCCATAACCTGATCCATGGTCAGACCCAGTTTTTTTGCCAGCTCAACAATAGCTACACCCTTATCAACATAGTCCAAGACAATATCAATGGATTCAAAACCAGTTGTCATGGCTTTCACACCAGGAACATTTTCGTTGACCCAGGCCTCACCAACTTCTATCGTTTCTTCTGTGAAGTTGGTGGTGAATTTAAAAATCTCATCCGTGATATCTTCTAAACTCGCTACTTTTTGAATGTTTTCATTGTAGTGACGACTAAACATCAGATAGATCTCATCCACTGTATCCAATACATAACAAGCTTTTTTCCCAGTCAAGAGCATTTTTCTTTCATCAAAATAGGGTGATTTCTTTAAAGCTTCAAAAGTGCTCAAGTAAAAATCCCGAGACATAGTAGCCTCATACATATCCTCGCCATGAAACTCAACATAGCTCCCATTTTCAGCTATAAAAATCACTTCATCACGCACATCTGCAAACAACTTTTTCAGGGACAAGATACCGCGACCTGAAGCCACTGCAAAATAAATCCCCTTTTCCTTGTAGGAAACAAGTACGTTTTTAAGGCGTTCCATATCAAACCGACCCGCTCCATCTAGAAAGGTTCCATCCATATCGGTTGCTACAAGTTTAATCATAAAATTCTTCGTTCTCCAATTGATAAATCTATCTTCTATTATACCATAGATAAGTTTAAAAAGGTCCAGTACAGTAGGATAGCACTACTTTTTCGGAGAAACTTCAAAGGGCCTAAAAATTAGAATAGTAGAACTTTTTTCAGATAGTTTAAAAAGTTTGTATTCCCCTACCCTTTTCTCTATAATGGAGAGAAAGGAGATGACTATGACAGAAATAAAACATGAAATTGATGCTAACTTTACAGGCCGACTCAATATCCTACGCGCTGGTGTTCTAGGAGCCAATGATGGAATTATTTCCATTGCTGGAGTCGTTATAGGTGTTGCCAGTGCGACGAGCAATATCTGGATTATCTTTTTATCAGGATTGGCCGCTATCCTCGCTGGTGCTTTTTCTATGGCCGGTGGCGAATATGTCTCTGTATCCACTCAGAAAGATACGGAAGAAGCCGCTGTCGCTAGAGAGCAATTACTCTTAGATAAAGACATCGAATCTGCAAAACAATCCCTCTATGCTGCTTACCTTCAAAATGGTGAGTGTGAAACGTCCGCCCAACTCTTGACCAACAAGGCCTTTTTAAAAAATCCACTCAAAGCCTTAGTTGAGGAAAAATACGGTATCGAGTATGAAGAGTTTACCAATCCTTGGCATGCTGCGATCTCTAGCTTTATCGCCTTTGTACTGGGAAGTCTTCCTCCTATGCTTTCCATTATCATCTTTCCAAGTAACTATCGCATTCCTGCTACTGTTTTTATCGTTGCCCTTTCCCTTCTCGTCACTGGCTATACCAGTGCTAAATTAGGCAAGGCTCCTACGAAAACTGCTATGATCCGTAACCTCTGTATCGGACTTCTAACTATGGGAGTGACTTACCTATTTGGACAACTCTTCAGCATTTAAGATAAAAGAAATACCTCGATAAACATCGAGGTATTTTTTTTACATTTGCACAATCTTGCGATAGCTTCTTGAGGTAATCATAAAGATCAAGACATAGACGATGAGGAAGATGGCACAGATGGACAGAGTGACAGTCAACATCATGGTTGCATCTAGTACCCCAATGACTTTTAGAATGAGGCTAAGCATATGATAGGCAAAGGCAAGGTGTAGGAAAGCAAAGAGCAATGGGAGGAAGAAAACAGTTAGGACCTGTTTATTAATGGTTTGCTTGATTTGCTTTTGATCGAGACCGACTTTTTGCAAAATGATAAATCGTTCACGGTCTTCATAGCCTTCAGAGATTTGTTTGTAGTAGATGACGAGAACCGTTCCCACCATAAAGATGATAGAGAGGAAGATACCGATGAAGAAGACTCCACCAAAGAGAGCACTCATCTGCGCACTACTATCAGCCAGATTGCTTCCGTAAACATAGCTTCCTTCTTTGCTTAATTCTCTATTAAAATCACCAAGGAATTTTGAATAGTCGTTGGCAAGTTTGAGTTGCTCTTCCTCACTAGCTGTTACATTCATACCACCGTAGTATTGATTAAAGATGGAAGAATTAGGATGCTGGTCAAGAAAGACTTGTAGGTCAGGAACAACCAGATAGTTATAGTCCGAAGTTAGAATATTGTACTGATTTGGGACATGTTCAAGAATAAAATCTTTTTTGATTTCTTCTTTGATCGTGTAGGTCTGGTTATTTAGAGTCAGTTCTTTCTGTCCTTGAAGTTCTTTGTTTTTAGTAAACAATCCAACTTCCTTTCCTGAAAGTGCGAGTTTTTGCCCCGTCATATTCTCGTAGTCTTTTTGGTCAAAGACCATAAAAACAGTTTTCGGTTGAACACGGTTTTGACCTTTGTCAAAGATTGTTAATTTCGTACCTTCTTGATTTGCCACACCAAAGCTACTGTATGTAAGAACTTCTTTCTTTGTAACAGTCAATCCCTTATCACTAGCATACTGGTCTAGGAGTTTATTTATGTCTTCTTTTTCAATATTCTGTCCTGTAATTCCAAAATCATGTGGATTCATGACTTTCTTGAAAGTTTCAGAGCCTTTAAAGATACTCGTTGCAGCAGACATAGTCACTAAGACCATGGTTGAAAGAATAGCAATCGTCGCCAGACCAACCGCATTTTTCTTCATACGG
Source organism: Streptococcus sp. 27098_8_23 (assembly GCF_041432195.1). Lineage (GTDB taxonomy): Bacteria > Bacillota > Bacilli > Lactobacillales > Streptococcaceae > Streptococcus. Next base: position 589,940 of record NZ_JAPVZF010000001.1, read on the forward strand.
AAAATAAGATTGGATACGGAAATCATGTTGTTAGGTTGGTAATAATAACGCTTGTTTTTCTTCAAGATTTGTAGGAAAACTGTGATCCCTGCATTGAAGAGAAGATAAGTTCCCAAAATTACCAACAAGACTGCTACGAAGAAAATCAGAACAGCAGAAAGTGGATTTTCAACTGTAACCGCTAGGTAGTAACCCGCTCCCAAACTAATCAGACCTAGAATGGTTTGAAGACCTAAGAAACGTCCTTTTTTCTCACCACTGGCTTTTTCACGAGAGAGCTGAAGGGCATTCATGCGTGCGATGCGAAAGGCATTGATAAAAATCAAACCTAGGAAGATAGCTCCAAAGACGATGAGAACTAGGATAAAGACAATTGGTTGAAAAGTCGAAACGAGCTCTACCTTCATATTCATTAACTTCAAAAGGAGGGCAAAGATTAGCTTATCAAAGAGAGCTCCTAGACCGAGACCAGCTGTCAAGGTTAAGGAACCAAAAATAAGAAGCTCCTTAAAAACCATACTGATCAAATGGCGCTTTTCAAGCCCCAGCATACCATATACACCCAACTCCTTGGAACGGTTCTTCATGACAAAACTATTGGCATAAAGGACAATAATTCCAGAAGCGATGGTAACAACCACCATACCGAGAGCGAGGGTCATAGAGATAGTTTCTCCCCCTCGTATCTTGCCAATATTAGGATTAAGTGACAGTGAGTAAAAGAGATAGGTGATGGTCACTGCTAAGAGAACAGCAAGGGCAAAGGGATAGTAGAGTTTGCGGTTTTTAATCAAGTTGGATGCCGCTAACTTATTGGTTAATCGGAACATACTAATTCACCTCGCTTGCCATAACAGTCAAAGTATCAGAGATTTCTTGGAACATCTGACGCTCTGTCTTGTCTCCACGGTAAATTTGGTTGTAAAGAATGCCGTCCTTGATAAAGAGAACTCGCTTGGCCCTGCTGGCTGCTGCCGTTGAGTGGGTTACCATAAGAATAGTTTGACCGCGTTCATTGATTTCATCAAATACATCGAGTAAGGCTGCAGATGACTTGGAGTCAAGGGCTCCTGTTGGCTCATCCGCAAGGAGAATTTCAGGTTCTGTGATGATGGCGCGTGCTACTGCTACCCGCTGTTTTTGACCTCCTGAGATCTCGTAAGGGTACTTCTCTTGCAATTGGTTGATGCCCAGATTTTCAGCGGTTACTACCAATTTCTTCATCATCTCTGTGATAGGTTTTCGTGATAATACTAGCGGAAGCAAGATATTGTCCTTAACAGACAGGGTATCTAGCAAGTTAAAGTCTTGGAAGACAAATCCCAACTTTTCCCGACGGAAACTCGAAGCCTGTGAATTTTTAATAGTGGCTGTGTCTGTTCCGTTTAGGTAAACCTGGCCTCGAGTTGGTTTATCCAGCATAGCTAGGATGTTGAGCAGGGTTGACTTTCCTGAACCAGACTCACCCATGATGGCAACGTAGTCACCCTTTTCTACGGTAAAGTGAATATCTTTGAGTGCTTCGACTTGGTTTCCTTGGAAACGTGTTTTGTAGATTTTTTGAACGTGTTTTACATCTAAAAGTGTCATGATTTTCTCCTTCTTAATATCCCATCATTTGAAACTGTGCTTGCATCATAGCGCATCCCAGTTGAACACGCTCGATATCTTTTTGACTTGGTTTTCTTGTTTTCTTTTGTAAAATTCTTTTCATGGTTTTGCTCCTTTATTCTTTATGAGTCTAGTTTATCGCAAAAAAAGATGGCTTGCCATAACCTAACCTTACAAAAGAGACTTTAATCTTACATTTTTGTAAGATTGAAGAATATCAAGCAATTTCGCTATCAATATTTTACCATAAAAGAAAGGCAAGAAGAAAACCCTTGCGGATGCAAGGGTTAGGATTCACTACTTTTTCTAATTTCTTCAAGAAACAAGGAAATCATCTATAAACTATTTCCAAATCCGACTCACCAAAACCGTCCATCATTGTCATAAATGGCCTCAGCATCCTTACGTTTGCGTGGTCCTGTTCCGTACATTTCTGCTTCAATCTCTTCCTTAGTTGGCAGAATAGAGGCGAGGATGATGTAGATAATCACACCAATCCCAAAATTTGATATGGTAAAAATGGCAAAGAGAAAGCGGACTAGAGTTACATCAAAATTCCACTTGTCTGATAAACCAGCTAAAACTCCCGATACCATACTATTTCGTTTCATTTTATAAAATTTTGTATTCATGATTTGTTCCTCTTTCGGTATTCTTACAAGTAGTATATCATGAAACGGGGGCACAAACATCAGTCCTTAGGCCGATTTAGGATGACGAGTTTACCACGGCAGACGCCACAGCGATAGCACTTGGTATCAATCTTCCTCTTTCGTTGATAGCGTTGCTGGCAGGATTGACACTGATAAACTAGGAAATTACTTTGGGCTCTCAAAGGGGGAACAAAGCGTAGTCCATCCACTTCTTTCAAAAGTTCCTTAAAATCTCGGTCCTTATGCCGATACCCCTTTTTCTGAAAATAAAGGTGATAGTGACAGAGTTCATGGCGCACGATTTTCCGAAAAACCTCCAAACCAAGTTCATTATAGACCTTGGGATTAAAATCCAAATGCCCATCTTTAGGGAAAAATCGCCCACCTGTCGTTCGCAGACGAGAATTCCATTGGGCTTGGTGTGTAAAAGGTCTACCAAAGTCTTCGAGGGAAACGGACTGAACGTACTCAGTCAGTTTCATCTGGAGCTAGGAGCGACAGATTAACTTTTTCACGTTCAGTATCGATTTTCTTAACCCAAACCGTTACCAAATCTCCAACAGACACCACTTGACTAGGATGTTTGATAAATTTGCGACTCATGTGGGAAATATGGATCAAACCATCCTCGTGAATCCCGATATCAACGAAGGCACCGAAGTCAACGACATTACGCACCACACCTTCTAGCTTCTGGCCGACTTTTAAGTCTTTGATATCCAGTACATCTTGACGGAGTACAGGTGCATCAAAAGAATCACGGAAATCTCGACCTGGTTTGAGAAGGTCGGCAATAATATCTTTAAGGGTTTCTGGGCCAAGATCTAGTTCTTGCGCCATCTCCTTAACTGAAAGGGACTTAAGCTTATTTTGTGCTTCTTCATTCAACTCCTTGATATCCAAGCGTTTGAAAAGCTCCTTAACCGCAGCATAGTTCTCTGGATGAACTCCTGTATTATCAAGGATATTGCTACTTTCAGGAATACGGAGGAAACCTGCAGCTTGCTCAAAGGCTTTGGCACCTAGACGAGGAACCTTCTTGATTTGAGAACGTGAAGTGATTTTTCCTTCTTCCTCACGGTATTTGACGATATTTTCAGAAATGGTTTTATTGAGTCCAGCTACGTGGGAAAGAAGAGCTGGGCTGGCTGTATTGACATTGACACCGACTTGGTTAACCACCGTATCTACGACAAAGTCCAGACTCTCAGACAGTTTCTTCTGACTGACATCGTGCTGGTATTGACCGACACCGATTGACTTGGGATCAATTTTGACCAATTCAGCAAGGGGATCTTGCAAACGTCGAGCGATCGAGATAGCAGAGCGTTTTTCAACGGTCAAGTCTGGAAACTCCTGACGAGCTAGTTCACTAGCAGAATAGACAGAAGCGCCACTTTCATTGACGATAACATAGCTGACTTCTGGAAAATCTTTCAGAACTTCCGCCACAAAGGCTTCACTTTCACGACTGGCCGTTCCATTTCCGATGGCAATAATTTCCACGCCATACTGACCGATCAAGTCGGCTAAGTCTCGCTTGGCTTCTTCGATTTGACGATCGGAGGCTGGTTTTACTGGATAAATGACTTGAGTCGTCAGCATTTTCCCTGTTGCATCAACGACAGCTAGCTTGGCACCTGTACGAAAGGCTGGGTCAAATCCTAGAACCACGCGCCCTTTCAGCGGAGCAACCAAGAGGAGATTGCGCAGATTGTCAGAAAAGAGTTGGATAGCCCCTTCTTCCGCTTTCTCAGTCAACTCTGTCCGAATGCGTCGCTCAATAGCAGGCAATACCTTTTTCTTAACTGACTGTTGGACAACTTCATCTATATAGGCATTTTTGACTTTAAAACGAGCACCAAAGAAAGATAAGATACGGTCCGTCGCATGTTCAAAGCCAACCTTCAAAATACCTAATTTTTCCCCACGGTTGAGAGCCAAGGTACGATAGCCCTGCATGTTGCCAACTGTCTCTGAAAAATCATAATAAATCTGAAAAACTTGTTTTTCATCGAGATTTTCACCCTTGACTTGCGAAGTGATTTTAGAGTGTCTCAACACTTCCTGATAGGTCATAGCACGTAGATTGACATCTTCGGATAAGGCTTCGACCAAGATATCAACCGCACCAGCCAAGGCTTCTTGACCAGTCGCAAATCCTTCACAGACAAACTTCTCAGCTTCTTTCTCCAAGTCAGCTACATCCTGCAAAATCAAGCGAGCAAGAGGAAAGAGTCCAGCTTCACGGGCAATGGTAGCCTTGGTCCGACGTTTTTCCTTATAAGGAAGATAGAGTTCTTCTACATCTGCTAATTTCTCAGCTGCAAGGATAGCTTCTTCCAATTCCTTTGTTAGCTTACCTTGTTCTTGAATCTTAGCTAAGACAGCTTCTTTACGATCGTTGAGATTTGTCAGACTTTTATCCAGATCAATAATGGCCTTAATCGCTACCTCATCCAGACTACCAGTCATGTCCTTGCGATAACGGGCGATAAAGGGAATTGTCGCTCCTTCAGCGGTCAAACTTAGAACGGTATCGATTTGCTTTAAGGTTACACCCAAATCTTGGGAGATTTTTTCATATTTTTTATCCATATACCTATTATACCATAAGGAACAGCCCTTGTTTCGCCCTACCCTTTTTTACCTCTTTGATTATCAAAATAATCCCTTTTCAAGAAAATAATAGTATAATAGAGGTAGAATGTAGAAAAGAGGTAGGCCCATGGCTGTTAAATTTACAAAAACGGATGACTTGGACAAGATGTTTGAAGAATTCGCAAAACTTCCTGACTTAACACAAGTCACTTTTCCAGATGACAAAGATAAAAAAGAAAAAGTTGAGAAGAAAAAATAGATGACGATTTTCCAATCTCTTCCTCCTAGTGTATTACAAGCGGGAGCTATTTTTCTCTCCATCATGATTGAAGCCCTTCCTTTTGTCTTGATTGGGAGTCTCATTTCGGGATTGATTGAGGTCTATATCACACCTGATAAAGTTTATGAGTTTCTCCCTCGCAATCGTTGGGGGAGGATCTTTTTTGGTACCTTCATTGGCTTTCTCTTTCCTTCTTGCGAATGTGGTATCGTTCCGATTATCAATCGTTTTCTGGAAAAGAAAGTGCCCAGCTACACAGCGGTTCCTTTTCTGGTGACTGCTCCCATCATCAATCCTATCGTTCTTTTCGCCACATATTCTGCCTTTGGCAATTCAATAAAACTTGCCTTCTTGCGAGCTCTGGGAGCTATTGTGATTGCTTTGATTCTGGGGATTTTCCTAGGATTTTTCTGGAAGGAACCCATTCAAAAAGAGAATCCTATCGCTTGCCATGAACATGACTTTTCACACTTGGGTCCCGCTAGAAAAGTGTTTCAGATCTTTATACAAGCTATTGATGAGTTTTTCGATATGGGGCGTTACTTGGTCTTTGGCTGTCTCTTTGCGGCTATCGTGCAGGTCTATGTCCCGACTCGGATCTTGACCTCTATCAGTGCAAGTCCAGTCCTTGCGATTCTCTTGCTCATGTTTCTAGCCTTTCTCCTCTCTCTTTGTAGCGAGGCGGACGCCTTTATCGGAGCTTCTCTCCTCTCGAGCTTCGGCCTAGCGCCAGTCCTTGCCTTTCTGATCATAGGCCCCATGCTTGATATCAAAAATCTCCTCATGATGAAACACTATCTCAAAGTGCGCTTCATCTGGCAATTTATGGGTATTGTGACAGTGCTTGTCTTGCTTTATTCTTACATGTTTGGAGTGTTGCTATGATGCGATTTTTCATTTTACTGGGTTATTTTGCCCTAACTCTGTATCTGCAGCTTTCTGGCAAGCTCAGTCACTACATTAACCTCCACTATTCCTATCTAGTCTATATTTCCATGCTCCTTTCTCTTCTATTGGCTCTGGTCCAATTCTATATCTGGATCAAGAAAATCAACTCTCACAGCCATTTAGAAAGTCGTCGAGCTAGACGAATCAGCCTCCTTTTACTGTCACTACCTCTGTTGATTGGGGTTGCCTTTCCGACAGTAAGTTTGGACTCGAGAACCGTGTCTGCTAAGGGATACCATTTCCCACTTGCTGAGGGAATCGATACTGCTATTCAGGCAAGCGAAGGAACATCCAGTCAATACCTCAAACCCGATACCAGCACCTATTTTTCCAAATCTGCTTATGAAAAGGAAATGAGGTCTACAGCTGACAAATACCTCACCCAACCAACCATTCAAATCACTGATGAAAACTATATGGAGGTCATGGAAGTTCTCTATGACTACCCTCAAGAGTTTGAAGGAAAGAAAATCGAATTTACAGGCTTTGTCTATAACGATCCTAGCCATCCAGATAGCCAGTTCCTCTTTCGCTTTGGAATCATCCACTGTATCGCCGATTCTGGTGTATATGGACTCTTGACAAAGGGGAACTCACGCCAGTATCCTGACAATACTTGGATCACCGCTAGCGGAACCCTGACTCTCCACTACCATAAAGAGCTCAAACAAAAACTCCCAACACTAGAGGTTGAGAGTTTCACAAAAGTAGACAAACCAGAAAATCCTTATGTCTATCGCGTGTTTTAATAAAAAGTAGCCTGAACAGGCTACTTTTTATTATTTAGCAATTTTCTAACCTCTTGAGCACCAATCTGATCGCCTGCCTTTTCAAAAAGAGCGATAGCTTGTAAAAAATTTTCATGTGATTCTTCAGGATTTTGTATCGAACCAATCTCTCCTAAACCTCTATAAGCACAAGCTTGGGCAATCAAATCATCTGTTTGCAAAGCTTGTTTTAAGGACTGTTCCATATACATGAATGCTTCTGCTACTTTCCCTAGCTTTAATCGTAAATAACCTTGCTCATAATTGTTAACAGAAGATTTGAGGGTATCCTCTGTAAAAGCTTCTTCAATGATTTTTTGCTCTCTTTCGATATAGAAAAGGGCTGTTTGAAATTCATTCATTTCACGATAAACCATGGCTAACTGATGATAGCCTATATGTTCATTTTCTGGGTCGCCTTTAGTTCGTGCTAAGTCAATGTAACGCTGATAGATACTTAAGCACTCGTTGTATTTTTGCTCTTCAAGATAAATATACCCCATCAAATTTAACAAACTAAAATCCGTGCAAGTTTCCAATGAAAAATCAGCCTCAACTAATTTTTTAGCCTCTTCAATCTTGCCCTCAAACAATAAATCCCATGCTTGATTCATACATATCCTCCTGCTTCTTACGTTGTATAGAAATCTATTGATAAATCGCTATCAGACTTGTATTTTTTCCAAGCTAAACTGAATCCATAATAATCTTCAAATTCAGGGTGCCAGTCATAATAAAGTGGGATACGACTATATTTTCTTGCAACAACTTCGTCTTCAAATTCTGGAGATTCCCCTGCAGTAATACCAAATTGAAGACCATTTAGTTCCCAGCTATTGCCCCAAACATTTTCATCAGAAAGAACATCGATCCATCTCGAGGCATCAATATCAAAATCTGCACATAATTCCAGTTCATAGAATCTTCTACAATTAATCTCTGAAGGTTTTATATAAAGGGCGCTATCAACTTGGTACTTTTTATCTCTGACTTGAATCTGTGTGATTTTCATTGGAATCGGAACTCCATTTAATTCTAACCAGAAATATCCTAAAGGAGTTTTGATACTATAATATGTTTGCTGAGAGTTGGGGTTAGCGTTTTTAGAGCAAACATCTAGAATTCTTCCTAGCTTTTTTAAATTTCTAAAAACGTTTTTCGAAGTGATTGGGTCGAAATGTGAATACCTACGAACGACACGTTTTAACTTTTCAACAGGAAAAGTGATATCCTTTGGTAGGGCATGATACTTCTGTACAACTAAAGCAGTTTTTTCAGTATTTTCCTTCCCGACTGGGACAATAACAGCGTGTCCTATATGGATATTTGGGTCATCACAGATATACGTATAGCCATTCCCTCCCTCCTGAAACTCAACCACAACAAGATTTAACTCTTGATCTGGATCAAAGAGAGGCTCTACCTTGTCTACTTCTTGGCGCTCATAAAAAGTAAAGTGATCTCCATCCCCGTCTTCTCCAAAAACCATGAAACTGCCACACTCAGGGCACTTCCACATATAAAATGACGCTTCAGAAATATCATCATAAGAAATTTTATTATGGTCGTCAGCTTTATTTATGATTTCTTCAAACAACTCATCTGAATAAACTGAATAAGCATTTGGATCGGGCGCTCGGTGATCATTCATAGCTTGCCCACATTTACATGTCCATTTACCCATAAAAAACCTCAGTCGTGCTCTAATTCTTCAAGGAAAAATTGATTTAGAGCTCTCCAGTCTTTCTTTTCCTCGCTAACACTTTGAACGTATGCATCTAGCTCTTGGATATTAGCTAAAATATAATCTTGAATTGGCATAATCGGATCAATTTCCATACCTTCAGGCTCATTTATCTTAATGTCTAGCAATCTTGAAACATGCTCCTGCATTTGAGACGGAAGTAATTCTTTGACCAAATCATCAAACAAAATCGGTGGAACAGAATGGTATTTTTCAATCCAACGACAAGCCAAAATGGGACGCAGCGCATAGAAATACTTTTTAGGTTTGACCTTGTCTCCTGAAAGATACTTATTCATTTGAGTTCTAGCAGTGTTCAAGTAATGGTGGAGCATTTTCTTCTCAGAAAAATACTGGTTGGCAAGAGGACGCATGCGCTCGATAAAATCCGTTTGTTGATAGACAATTGGTGACTGTAACCATTCAAACAGTGTAGGATTTGACTTATAAAGGAGTTTTAAAGTCTTGTCTAAATCCCAACCACTCACATCCCAAGTATCGTCAATTGGTAGCTCGATAACATCACGCTGTTCATTCAAACGGAGATAAAAATCTTGCTTGTGTTTGTAGATAAATCGTACATCAAAGTCACTATCGGGAGACTCAAAACCCCAAGCACGACTACCAGACTCAATAGCCCATAAAACTCTAACACCATAATCACGCTCAATTTCTGCTAATTTTTCCGGTACCAAAATATTCATTTCTTCTTGCGTTTGCATAATAAAGCCTCGTCTATAATTTGGACATAAATAGTTACTAAAATAGGTAACTAAGAGGACTGAAAGTGCATTATATCACACTTTCAAAACTACTAAAAAAAACTAATCCTCCTAGTAGCTTTTTCAGACATTTTCTATACCTGAGACCCTTGAATGACAGATTCTCCATCCTTCCAGTTCCGAGCAATTTCTTCGTCTTTCTGGAGTTGGTCTACGAGCTCGTCGATGGAGTCAAATTTGACCATATCGCGGATACGATCCAGCCAGTAGACCATGACTGTCTCACCGTAAATATCGTCTGAAAAGTCGAAAATATTGACTTCAAAACGTGGTTCTTCTCCATCAAAGGTAACATTTTTGCCAACGCTCGCCATTCCACGATATCTCTGACGTTGCACTTCGATATCGACTACGTAAACACCGTCCGCTGGCATGTAAGTTCGGTCTCTTAGGACCAGATTGGCTGTTGGATAACCAATAGTCCGCCCACGAGCATTTCCATGAACGACCATCCCACGAGATGGGAGCGGTGTGCCGAGCAGATGATTGACTTCCTTTACATCTCCATCAAGAATAGCCTGACGAATCCGTGTAGAACTAATCTTGCCCTTTTCATCCTCAACTGGAGGAACAATGATGATCTCTCCATCAAAATAGTCCTTCAGGTCATCCGCAGCTTTCTTATCTGAGCCAAAGGTATAGTCAAATCCTGCTACAATAATCGCTGGTTTTAAA